>JAUXIH010000115.1 GCA_030621105.1 Dehalococcoidia bacterium
TAAGGAGCTGCAACAGGATATCGTGCTGCACGGAGGGATAGTAGTGATGGATGTCGAACTTCAGACAGTACCGCGTGTTTTCCTTATCTTTCATGAACCTGTGCAGCCTTTTCAGACCGGCGTGTATCCCTTTGCCCGGGACCGCGGAATAACAATCATAGATGAAGGTCCTGTCCCATATCGGCTGCAGGATATTCATAACCGCATGATGAACAATACGGTCAGGGAAGTAAGGGAGCTTGTAAATCTCCCGGAGCTTCCCTGAGTCAATAACAACCTTTTTCTTATAGGAAGCGGTCCGAAAAGTCTTATCCTTAAGCATTTCGTGGACTTGCTCCAGATAGTGCTCTTTGTTGCTCTCGACCATCTTTACCTCTGAATAATGACCTTTACCCCTCTTCGCGTTCTGGTGAGCCAGGGTAATATTGCCCGGGTCAATTATCTGCTCAAATAGATTTCCGTATCTCTTCATTTTCTTTACCCTGTGAGGAGGGAAAGTTTTCTCTTGCCGGTACTGGCATTCCCTCCTCATAGTAGTGTATTCGACCTTGCGGTCAGGTTAAAATACTGTTCAGGGCCGCGCCAGTCCTGAGCTCGAGCTGTGTGCCGATATTACGATTGGCATTCGTCGCAACGTTATTCGAATTACGATTACCGACCCCTGCTTTAACGTTATTATTCCAATTGCTGCTGGCTAGCAGGAACGAAACACATTTTCGCATTTTAACCTTGCTCACCTCCGTAAAATTTTACTTTGTAAACTCGAGCCGCGCGCCGATAGCACGAGTGGCAAACGTCGCAACGCTAAGCGAATCACGATTACCGACCCCCGCCCGAACGTTATAAATCCAATAGCCGCCGGCCAGCAGGATGTTTACCTCTCCAACATCATGGCCATACCAATAATCATAGAGATAGGAAGTAGAGCCACCGCCACAATCCGAGGCAAAGAATACGAACTCCAGTAGCTCTCCATATGCTATGTTCTTAATATAACCGTCAGCTGGTGCAGCAGGATTGGTTAGATTCAACGACTCCTCGTAGTCTCCTCCTGCCATCGGGTTGGCGAAAGTTCCTGAGCCATCTCGGTTGATAAGACGATACTTAACGTCAGTGGCTACCACATCCCCATCCACGGCCTCATACCCATCTATGAACTGCCAGATGTTACCCCAGAGGTTCTCGATACCCCTGTAAGCAATCGGAGCGGATGTTCCGTTTCCACCATCGGTACTATCGCAGGTAGCTGCTCCGGCAACGCTACCTGTCAGCGCCTCATTGTTATTGAAAGTGCCGGTTACACCGGAGACAACCAGGTATCCGGTAGCATCGTTCGTTGCCCAGGCACCTGACCTGACTACTACCGCATCTACTGTTGCGGTAGCGCCACCGGCTCCGGTGACTGTCTCTGCAGGAGCAAAGGCAGTTGTCCCGGCGTCGAAGCAGAGCGCCTTTTTAGCGCTTACGCCTGTCCCGTTTACCCCTAAATCAGAGTCCGTGTTCTGGAAGCCTGACAGAAGCCCGTAAAAGCCTACACCACTGGGCATAAAGACAACCCCGGGTCCAACCAAGGATTGACTGTCAGCTCCTGCATACTCTGCATAGAAAAGAAGTTGCGCGGCGGATAGAGGCCAGATTGAGAAAATGCCCCAGCCTGCCCCGATATTCTCGGCCAAGGTCCGGCAGTCGGTAATTCTAACTAATCTGTTTGTGGGGCCTGCCGTTGTGTTACCGATAATATTGGCTTGGGTATCGTTAGTCAACACCTCGGCAATTACCATCCCGCAAGTAGCATCCCCCGGTTTCCTTAGCCAAATTATAGCTGTATCACCCGCACCCCCGCCTCCCCAGGCACCTGCTGTCTTGAGATAATCAACAATAAAGAAACCCCCTTCAGTGGGTGTGCTAACCTCGTCGCCGATATTCGGTTCGTTTGCCAGGTCGTCTACAGGTATGCTCCAGATACAGTCATTACTCCCGGTATAGGGTTGCTTACCCGTCCTGGAGTGCAGCTTCTCATTAACAGCATTATAAGCTGCATTATCTCCATCATATTCAAAGTCGGCATCGTAGGCTCCGATGTAGATATGGTCCAGCGGAGCTACCGCGCCACGCTGCATAAATGCCGGGTGAATAACGTACCCGGGGCGGGAATCGGGAGAAATCCACCACCTGTAAACATTGGCTGATGGGCTCTCGCCCTTGACATAGAATTTCGGAACTTCCACCATTACACGGCCGTCAGCACCGGTTAAATCAAGGCCGTCCCCGCGAGGGTTTGAGCCATAATGGTTGACTGTGCCGGCAGCGGCCAAGGTGCATCTTCTCATCTCTCCAAAGACCGGGTGTCTATCAAAGTAATCTGCCTGTGGCGTTATATGATTACCGTACTCGTCGATGTGGTACCACTCATCGTTAGCCTGGTTCCACTCAGCGCCAATGACTGAGGGAACCTGCCATATAGCTTCTAATATCCTATCGATCCAATTACCCATAGTTTCCTCCTACTATATAGATATGGCATGTGAGTACTGGCCTACCACGACGTACGGTCCGCCACCAGATGCCTGAACCGTTACCTGCAGATCGTCCCCGGCCAGATGAGGGATACCGAACATATCCATCAGTGTGTAGTAAGTACCGAAGTTGGCTGTAGTAATATCGAAGCTGGATACTATAGTAGATACGTCATTTACCAGCTCGCGGAGCCTGACGGTTACCGTGTTGGCCCCGGGGTCGGCGCATTTTAGCCTGAGGTTTCGCACTATATAGCGGGTAGCCGCTGCGTTCAGGTCGAAAACATCGGTCTCACCCCCGGCGATAGCGGTAATATTGACCGCAGTATCAGCTTGCTCTCGGAAGACGGTATCAAGCTCTGTACTTATGGTATAGTCATTTACCGTGCACCCGGCAGCGCTGTTATCGGTAACCCGAGCATTTCCGTAGATATTGATGGTGCCCCCGTTGCAGGTATTATTGATGGTAATATCAGCACCATTGGCATAGATAGAGCAGGTTCCCAGTGTCATAGCATCTATGACCAGCGTCCCCTTGTAGCCTCTAACATAGAGGACACCGCCAGTCTGCCCGGTAAACGTGCAGTTGCCAGAGCACTCCTTGAAGCTGGCTCTGGTTGGGGCATTTACCGTTATCGTCAGGTCGCTATGAACCGAGTTACACTTGCTGAGGTCGGCAAAGCCAGCATTCAATAAGGACATTGAATCATAGATATTGCATAGATTTGCTATGCCCTGGAAATTGGTGATCTGATAAATCAGGCAGTCCTGAAGAGTAAGAAAGCCGGTACCACCTTGAGTACCGGTAACGATACATTTTTCAATGAGAGAGTCGTCTACGTCCTGGCTGTTGAGGTCGAACATAGCTGCCGGGTTCTCATGCCGGTGGCCGATGAAGGTGTAGTTCTCCATAGCAGCGCCGAGGGCCAAGGCACCGAAAACATCGATTACCTTGAGATTGCGGGCTGCACACATCAAGATAACATCGGCAATGGTATTAGACGGCAGGCCCGCAGTACCGACAGGGTAGATGGTTCCCGCAACGCCGTTTACGGAATCAAAGAAAATTCTATCCCTGTAGTGTATATCTTTAAGGGTTCCCTCTTCGTCAATCATCAGAACTCTCCCCTTTGCTTATTGTAAAGCTCTCTCCACTCACTAATGGTCAATGCCTTCTCGGCCGCTATCATGGGAATTGAGAACTTGCCGTCAAAACCGTTCCCGGGCGTCTGATCGGCGCCGATATTTATCGGGCGGGCGCTGGTAAGCGGGTTTGTATGAGCTGCCCCGGTGTCGGTCACATCATCACCGTT
>JAUXIH010000093.1 GCA_030621105.1 Dehalococcoidia bacterium
TTGCGCCCACAGCTTGTCCTCTATGTTTATGCCCATGAAGTCTCTAATCCCGCGTTCAGGCATAACACCACGCCCACCACTGATGATAGGCTTACCTGTAAAGAAGTCCTCATTGGCTATCTGCTCAGCAGTTATCTGGATGAATGGTTCAGTCATGCCACCTAACGCCTGCAACGCCTGTTGTAAGCCCTCCATTCTATCATCGCTATTGAGTATTCCCATTAACTCTTGAGCGGCAAATGGGGGTAGCTGAGAGAAGTTCGCCATGAGCGGTAAAGCCCCGACTTTCCCAGCCGGGATACCTGCGCCCCTAGTCCATTCAGCATCACACTGCACGGGATAGCTGTCATAACCAAACATTTCGTCCCACGGCGTTTTGACTACTTTGCCAAGCGCAGCATACTTTCCAGGCTTGATGAAAGCATTAGCAAATTCCTGTGATATATTTTTACTATTCCAGTAGTAGAAGGGCATCCACGATTTCCATAATGCGTTCTGCTTCTCGTAATCATAATGGATACGGTACACTACTGATTGAGCATCTATCTTAGAGTAACCACGCTCATACCTGAAATACATGTATGTTCCAGCACGCTTAATATCCTCAATATGCTTTGCTGCCCTTCTGAAAGCTGGCACTTCACCACGCCTGACTGAATAAACGCCAGTCTCAGGTATGCTTTTCATCAGTTTACCCAAATTCTCGACTGACCTGTCGCTTGTATATTTCTTTATGGCATGACCCCACGGGGTTATTTCCTCTGATAAATGTCGCCCAGCTTCCTCGAAAGTGGTACTTGCATACTGACCACCAAGCACTTTCATTTCAACTAATTCGTCATACACTTCTTTTTTTGTTACCCAGCGTCCTCGCAAAGCATCATATTTCATTCTGGCATTATCGGCAGCACCAACTGGTGCATATTTAGAGGTTCTTGCACCGATACCACCAAACGTCTTACCCTCTGGCAGTATTACTTGCCATGCTGGCATACCGCTCATGTGCCATGTATCCACGCCAGCCACAAACTGCTTCCACGTATCACCAGCAGCATTGTTGTAAAGGTAAGTAGTACGACCACCAAACAGCGTACTTCTAGCCCACCACTGCATATACACGCTGTGTGCCTTATTGAAGATAGAGCCAGTGTCCATTATCTTCTCAGCACCAGCTAACCGCATAAGCCCCTCAACCATGCGCTTGTCCATGTGGACACCCTTGCCGACCTTTCCTAGCAACCACTCAGCATTTGTGTAAGCGACCTTTTCACCATGAACATCAACTAATCCCTCCTTGATGAACTTATGGACATTTACTATCTCTGAGTTATTCTTGCGTGCCAACTCTTGTGATGCTTTGAAGTTTGCGATTGCTTTCTTGGTACGTCCACGTGGTATATCGAACTCTTTAATGAAGTTGCCAAAATATTCACCTGACACTATACTGCCATGCGTTTTGTGCATCCTCTGACCAAGTATGGTTTCCATATCCTCTGACCACACTTTGAAGTCAGCAATGGTAGAGCCTTTCTCGTAACCCCACCGTTTAGCATTTTTGCTCTTAAGATATTCGTTTATATGTTTACCAACATACTGGCGTGTCCTTTCGTTGTATTCCATTGGACCAAGATACTTGTGGAATGTGTTTAATCCGCTCTGCATGGCATCGTCAAACTCTGCTTTCGTTAATCTCCCAATATCAAACGCCTTCTTTAATACTGCTGCTTCACGCGGGTTAGGAGCGTGTTTCAGCTCATACAGATTAGTAAGGTTCTTGAAGAACTCAGCATCTTTGGTGAATTTAACCGCCAATTCTGGATTGCCCTGTTTACTAGCTATCGTTGCATACTCGATAAATTTCCCAAGTAAGCCCTTTGCCAACTGTGGGGCTTCTTCTGACCTTGCTAGTTGTGCTGCATTGGCAACTGTCATATTGGTACTTCTAAACCTGCGAATCATACTCTCATATTCAGGTAAATATTGCAGTCCTAGTTTAACCACGTTTCCACGGGACTTCGACCCAAAATACTTTATCATTGAATCGAACGAGCCGTGCATTTTTGCGTTTATCTCTGACGTTCGGGGTAGGTAATTTTGCAGATAACCATACTCTCTGAAACCATGCTCAGCAGTATATCCCTCATCCAGCATCGTTTTAACGACAGTGCCTAATTCCGTAAGGGCATCTCCCTGCCGTGCAGTAGGAAGCCCTTCTATGCCACGCAGCACATCCTTCCCATCTACACCCATAGTGGCAATCTGGTCTAGTAGAACCTCTTTACGCAAAGACTTGCTCTGTGAAGTTCTACGCATCACCTCGGCTTCCCAGCCATACTGCATACGTTCGATGGTTTTCTCAAAGTTACGCAACCCTCTTGATGCCACAACGCCGTCCTGTATGCTGACTACCTCTGGAACATGGCGAAAATTCTTATCCAACCAACGTGCTTTATGATAGTAACTCTCCATTGTTTCAACTATATTACCTAAATGCTTCCTGACAAATGCAGGTTTTAGCAGGTTAAAGCGTCCCTCACGACCCCAACCTGAGAACAAGCCCCCACCATAACCAACGTGTCCATGTCGTATCTGGTCAGACAACAGCGTGTATTCCTGGAATAGTTCTTTAATCTGTCGTGGGTTCTGTTTGGATTGCTTTAAAAGATATGCAATGTCCCTGCTTTTGGCGGGGTTCTTCACGCCGAGTAACCTGTATCTGTAAAGCAAATCATCATAACTGTCAGCATTGCCGAGATATTTCAGCACTGTATCTGGTCCAGTCCCAATTTGCTTCATATCATCTACCATCTCATACAACGAGAACAACGCTTTGCCCTTGCCACTTTCACCACGTGCCACTGACAAGGCAGCATCATATATTTCGAGCATTTCAGGCTTGTTTTTGACATAGTAACGACGTAATGAACCTGCTGCTTTCTCAACATCTTCTGGTGAGAAGCTCTTGGCTGCTTTGATGTAATCAGAAGTAGCTAGTTCACCCTTGCCAACTATTTTGGCAACATCTTCATACCCAAGAGCTAGCCCTAATTCCCTATGGTATTCAGGGGTAAATTTAATCCCTTTTCTCACATTTAAAACCCTATTTAACACCTTGCGGTCTTTAGCAACAACCAAAAAACCATCTACGTCTCTTGAAATAGGCAGCTTATGTTTTTTTGCAAACGCAACAACTTCTTCATCTGGCAAAAAATGAACACCTTTAAGATAAGCTGGCTTATCTTTTAAAACCTGATTCATTTCCCATCTTTCAGCCTTCAACATTATATCCGAATCAATATCACCAGTTTTATGCAATAAATCAAGTTGTTTTCTATAAGGATTTTTTGCAGAATATTGGTTTCTAGTTCCCCACTTTTCGACTACATCTCCAACACCTTTCTGTCTAAAGCCTTTTATAATCCTCTTTACATTCTTCCCACGATTCGCCACTGGTATGTTATCCAGATGCGGTACGATTGCCTCCAGCGTTTTCGCCTTGCGTGTTGCCTTGAATACATCAACTGATTTATCCAGCACTTTGATTGTTTTAGCTGTCGGCTGTAATCCGCGTGTTATCTTAATGCCCTTATTCGCCATTGTAGCCCAACCGCCAATGTGCATGATAGGGTCAAGCAAAAACTCCCCACTTAAATTAACGGCTGCCCCCTGCGGTGTATCCCAATCCATACCGCTAATAGCCCTCATATCAATCGAGTAACCCTCTTTCGGATATAGGACACGTCTTATAGGGTCAAACCAAGTGTAGTCCTCTGGTAATTTATCACCCCTCGCCAGTATAATTCCAGCCTTGAGATATTGAAGCGGGGCATCAATTTGGCGTATTAACATACCGCCCTTGCTGTTAAAATCCCACGCAGCTTGCTTCTTCTGTAATTGCCTCTGTTGAGTGTTCACTTCATCAAGCGTCATTCCTTTGGGTACTACATAAGGGGTTGCAAGTGGGTTGTACTGTGTTTCAGCAGCACCAGTACGGCGTAACTGACCGCTAACATCAACGGGTCTATCAGGTACAGGTTCACCAAACCACCCACCTTTATATATCTCTTTTGGACTCCAACCCTCTTTTGTGTAGCCCAAACCGCCAGTCCTCGTTTGTGGCATTACTTTATCCTGCACATAGCCGATAGGGGTATGCTCAGGTATATCAGATTCGCCTACATCAAACTGAACCTCTTGAAGTGCTTTGTATTCGCCATATGACTTCTTAACATCCTCATTTGCTGCAAGAGTTTTCAAGTCGGTTATGCCATAACCCTCCATAAGGCTAACCATATCCTTGTCCTGCGCTATCCTGTCCCAAGTGGTAGTACCATCTGTTTCCTGATGCAAGCGATACAGGTATTGACCGATAGTGGAGTAATCATTTGTAGTTGTTTCCGGCATTTATTTCAACCATTCATCCTCTAGAGTTTCGACACC
>JAUXIH010000154.1 GCA_030621105.1 Dehalococcoidia bacterium
ACGGCGACCTTAGTTGAACCTTTGTTTATTGTGTAATTGTGAAACCTGGCCGGCACTGTATCGGCTCCTATAGTGCCGGCATTTTGTAGTTGATAGTGGATATGTGGTGAGATAGATAGTCCTGAGTTTCCACAAGTACCCAGCAACTGACCCCTGGCCACCCCCTCGCCTTCTTTAACAACAATAGAATGCTGTCTAAAGTGGCTAATCTCGCTGAATTCATTATTGCCATGGTCAATTATGACATAATTACCCCAGTTCTGCTCCCAATTGGCATTTAATGGGGTATTGTCACGGATTGAACTGACAACCTTAACCACAGTACCCGGAGCCGGTGCCAATACTGGAAGACCAAAGGCATAATAGTCATCATTGTCAGTCCCTGTAACTCGGCATAATTTTTTGTGCTCGTCAAGCACTACGAAATCCCAGGCATAGGCAAAGGTGCCTCGGTGCGTAGGTTGCCTATTGTTTCCGTAGGATACATACCACGTGCCATAAAATGGAAGCGAAAGCCTAACCTGTTGGTTTATTCTTCTCAGGTTTGCCATTGGGTACCAGTTCAAATTGGCTTCGGGTCTATTTATTTGAACAAGCGGTACGAGTTCAAGTCCAGCCTTACTGCTTGTAGTAGGCACCATCCTCAGTATACATAAAAAAAGCAGGGTAACCAAATTAAAAGGGCTGGCCAGAGCCGGAACATCAAAAATGCCCAGGAGATTGATTAAGGCCAAGCTGGTTACTGCCCCTGTAATTACAGCAAAAAGGGCATAAAGTGTAGCCTGCCAGGTGAGAGTGATGAAGAAGCCTCCAAGAGCTATGCCTATCAGGGCACAGTTGAATCCAATGGTTAGTTCCTTAGCGTAGTTTCCCCCGGAAGTGGTCAATATGCCGAATAGCAGTATCCCTATAGCACCACCGGCCAACCCGAAGATAGTAGATATTCTGGAATATATAAGAATGCCTAAAAGGCAGAACATTCCGAGGAGAACACTGTGCTGGAAGAAAATAGCACTCAGAGCGTGGAATATGGTACTGAGTGGTGCTGATAAAGCGGGAAGAATCACTTGCTCAATTTGACCACCTATAAGAAATTTGGGTAGGTTATGCATAATAGGAGCACTTGGTATATAGCGTAGGGATAGCAAACCTGCCCAGGTGACAAGAACAAAAGGTACACTTAGGACGGGCAGGTTGAACTTAATAGACAAGGTGTTAATGAGAATCTTGGTTAGTATCGCCGATAGAATACCAGCCAATACTAAGAGAGGTATCAGTAGTAGGTTTAGTGGCACGTAAATCGAAAGAGCGAAACCGATTAGGGCACCACTACAGCCAAATAGCCCCGATTTAATTAGGGAATGTTCAGTCCGCATCAGGATAGCGGTTGTTATGGCTGATATGCTGCTGATGAGGGCCAGTATTCCACTGGTAGGGCTATCAAGGAAACCGATAAGAACAATTAGGCCAACAAGAGGGTTGTTGCAAAAAATAATCTGACCGAAGCCCCGGAGCAATGTATCAATAAAATCGCATGGTGCGTTGGTTTCAACAAGCCTGGACCATTTCTCTTTCAACATAAATAGATACTAATCTCTGGGGAGCGCTTATCCTGGACGATTTGTTTTGAGTTAAGCCTTTCTCGTCTAGTTAAGGTCGCGCGGCTATTATTACGCTGTAGAAACTCTCCTCGTCCATATCGGAAAAGCCGGTTAATTCAAAGCCAGCCTCAGTGAGGAGTTGTTCGTATGTTGCCCTCGTTTTGTAAACGGCCACTCCGAAATCATCGTAGAAAATATAGCGGAATTCCCATCCAATAACGAAATCTTCGTTACCATTGAGCAGCGGCTCACATATGACTACCCGACCTCCCGGGATAAGTGCTTCATATGTCTTCTTAAGCAACTTTTGCACGACTTCAGCCGACCAGTCAGTAAACACACGAGACCACAGAATCAACTCAAAACCTCCAGGTAGAGGCTCCTCACTCAAAAAATCCCCCTCGTCGATGGTAATTCTATCGGTTAGTCCTCCTTGGGCGATTTTATTACGGGCTAAGTAGGCGGAATTGGGCAAATTAAAGACGGTAATATTCAGATTTGGGTGAGATTTAGCAAAGGCGCAGGCCATGGTGCCCTCACCACCGGCAGCATCGAGTATCTTTGTTACCCTACTTAACTCCACCGCTTTTTCTACAGCCTGGATAGCGCCAGCAGCGGTTATCGTCATCCACCACTCCAGATGCGCTGTTGCCTCAAGAGTCTGAGGTGGCCACCTTACGGCAAGGGGCAGGGGTAGCCCTCGTAAAACAGCATTGAAGTCGGACACAGCCACGTTGCGCCAAAACTGCACCCTGTCCCGATGATATGCTCCCCCCTGGCCATTATCACCGAGAATAGCCTGAGCCAGCGGTGTGATGGCATAGACCTCACTACTATAAGTGGGTTTGTCCCTGGCGTCTACCTTCTCTACCAGCCCTATCAAGCTGAGAAGGTGCAGCCATTTCCCGGCGCGAAGGGGGTGGAGTGCCAGCTTCTTAGCGATATCCTCTGTGGACAGAGGCCCCTCAGCAGCAAGAAGAGAGGCAAGTTCAAAGTCAATGAATGACTCAAGCAAGCGTGTCTTCGCACCACCGGCAAGTAGTTCGTTGAATTTATTATCCCGTTCCCGGGGT
>JAUXIH010000035.1 GCA_030621105.1 Dehalococcoidia bacterium
TGATTACGTTTTGGCTTTTTGTTCACTTCCACAAGAGGTTGCGATGTCCTTATCGGGTATCCTGGTCCCCCTTTGCTTTGTATTCCTCTACCTACAAAAAAGAATATGGCCAGGACGAAGGTCTCCTGCATGACCTCAAGTAGAAGCTCGATGAACTGCCACTGGGCTACGGTCGCTAAAGCATTGGTATCAGGTATGGCATTGCCGATTAGATAAACGCTATATGAGCGATAAAACCGGGGTAAGGCCATGTAAAGGAATATCAAAAGAAATAGTCCCCAGTCCCATTGCCTGAGAAGCGCCTTGCCTGACTTGATAGTTACGATAACTTTAGGCATTGTATTATGTATACATAATTTAGGCTGTCAGGTGCAAGGAATCAGTGCAAATATGAACTTGGCTGCCATGGTACTGTAAAAGAGCCGCGGACCCATCCACCACACCGAGACAATAACCTGAGAGTAATTCCCTGCCAGTGCAGTTAGTTCATCAACGTTAGCTATCAATGTAACCTTCGATTTCTTGGAAATTCTAATCAATCCATGAATTAAGGCAGCTAACTAAGGCTTGACAGGAGAAAAATATGATGATATATTTTTTGTTGATGGAGATTTGTCAGACAATTCGCCTCTTTCACAAAGGATTACTATGAACGTTTCGGAAACCTTGTTCAAGCCTATCAAAGCTAAGAGAACCTTCGAGGAGGTGTCGACCGAAATAAAAAGCTTAATCTTTAAAAGTGTTTTGAAACCTAGCGACAAACTACCTTCTGAAATTGCACTTGCTCGTCAGTTTAATGTGGGTCGCCAAACTGTCCGCGAGGCACTACGCATTCTTGAGTTATCCGGTTTCATCACCATAAGAAAAGGGGCAAGAGGTGGCCCGATAATTTCTGACACAATCTCAAATACAATAAGCAATTCATTCTTGGACGCGATCCAAATGAAAAGCATCAATATAGGCGAGCTTACATTAGCTAGACTCGAAATTGAAAAGGTAGTGTTAAATCATGCCATCAACAATGCTGATAGCTCAGATATTAAAGACCTTCAGGAGAATGTTCTTAAAGCAAAAAGGAAAACAGAGAATAGATTTCAGGCCTTTAGTGAGAATATTGAATTCCATAAACTATTAGCTGAGGCCTCCAAGAACCATGTATTTGTTATCGTCATACAATCAATTATGGCCGTCGTTGCCGATTTTCTTAGCCGACTTGAACCCAACTTAGAAAAGTCTAAGCGAGTCGTCAAGGCTCACGAGGATATATTAAATGCCATTATTAGTAAGAGAGGTGATGAGGCTATCACTTTACTTGAAAAACATTTGCTTCAAGTGGAGGTTGAGCTTCAAGTGAGTTACGACAAGCTGACTAGGAATGACTCAGTGGAGTCTGGGAAGTCATAGTGTGAACGGCGAGAGCCGGAAAGTAGGTGAGAGCATGAGGTAAAGAATAACCTCATTTAGCAGACCAAAATCTCATAGGAGGATTAAAGTGAAAGGTAAAAAGTTAACGTTGATTGGTAGTATCTGCTTAGCCTTGATGTTGGCAGTATTACCTCTGATGGGTGCTTGTGGCCCTAAGGAAGTAACGCCAGAGCCAACGCCGACATCGCCTATAGAACTAACACTCAGCTACTTTATGCCCCCGGCCAACTGTGCTTCTGTAGAACTGGAACGCTGGGCAGATGAGGTTGAGCAGAAAACCGATGGTAAGGTCAAGATTATATCATACCCAAGCGGTAGTTTGACTCCAGCGCCTGAGGAATACGATGGGGTAGTCAAAGGTCTATCCGACCTTGCTTGTACATGCCTCGCCTACACTCGCGGTCGGTTTCCCCTAATGGAAGTCACAGATCTACCTATTGGCTATACTTCGGCAGAGGTCACAGGTCGTGTCGCTAATAGTCTGTATGAGAAGTTCAAGCCTGCAGAGTTGGCTGATACACATGTCATTTATCTTTTCGCCACCGGCCCTTATCATATTCACTCGGCGAAACCGCTTCATACACTAGAGGACCTCCAAGGTACGAAGATAAGAGCTACCGGGTTAGGTTCAAAAATTGTAGAAGCACTTGGCGCCACTCCGGTGGCGATGAGTAATCCTGAAGCCTACGACGCTATTCAAAAAGGTGTATGTGATGGCTCGCACACCACTGTTGAGTCTCTCTATTGCGTTAAGCTACAGGAGGTCACAGATTATACTACAGAGTTATACATAGGTAGCACATGTTTTGTCTTTGCGATGAATCTCGAGCGTTGGAACTCCTTGCCTCAAGATGTGCAACAGGCCATCAATGAAGTTAGTGCAGAGTCACTAGAGCGCATGGGTGCTACTTGGGACCAAGCCGACACTGATGCCAGAGAGGAAGCGATAAGTAAGTATAACCACACCTTTATCACACTAGAGCCTGAGGAGTTAGCCAAATGCCACAAGTGTTGCGAACCTTTGCTAGATAGTTATGTTACTGAAATGGCAAGTAAGGGGTTGCCAGGGCAAGAAGTCCTTGACGAGGCAGTTCGCCTTAATGAGTTCTATAGCAAGTAAGTTTGAACTACTATAATATCCTATAAATCTGACCTGCCTCCCAAAAGTCGTTTCACCTGAAATGTAAGACTCTCGTAAGATGAGTACAGGGGGGAGCAGATGTGAAAACGGAAAAGTATTTTGAGGCGTGAACACTTCGGATTCTTAAGAAGATCGCTGGAAAAGCAAGTATGTGGAGGGGGTAGCCCTCTCCGAACTAAAATTGGGGCTACCCCAAATCCACAGGATTTTTGTCACCCTCTACTTATCTCGTGCCTAGGGAAAATAAAGGCCACAGTGAAATTGACAAATGGGATTTTTAGAGAGGCTTAGTATCCAACTGGGTCAGTCGTTGAAGTGGGTAGCAGCTGTTAGCCTTGTTGCTATGATGTTACTTACTTGCGCCGATGTGATAATGCGATTTTTCAATCGACCTATACCAGGTACCTACGAAATTGTGAGCTTTCTGGCCGTGCCTGTAGCCGCTTTCGCCTTGGCTTACACCCAAATCCATCGTGGTCATGTATCAATAGACTTTTTAGTTGACAAACTTCACGTAAAACACCGCTTTGTAGTTAAAACTGTCACTAATCTTCTTAGCATCGGCCTGTTCGCCCTGCTAGCTTGGCAAAGTTGCTGCTATGCCACTGACCTACGACTCAGTGGAGTAGTATCTCCCACGGAACGAATACCCTATTTCCCTCTCATGTACGGAATAGCTTTCGCTTGCATCCCGTTGTGTCTGTTGCTTTTGTTAGACCTGATAAAGTCTTTTAGTCGAGTCGGGGAGAAATGAGTTTTATTCTTGTTGGCATGATTGGTATAGTAATACTTCTTGTGCTCTTCCTTCTTGGAGTACCAGTTGGGTTTGCGATGGCTATGGTAGGTTTTGCCGGCTTTAGCTATCTGAGTTCCATAGAAGCGGGTTTTAATCTCCTTGCTAAGGATGTTTTCTCTAGCTTCTCGTCATACTCCTTAACAGTTATACCTATGTTCGTGTTTATGGGGCAGATCGCATTCCAATCTGGGATGGCCAAGAAACTTTATGCTGCTGCTTACGGAGTGCTGGGGCGAACACGTGGCGGGCTAGCCATGACAACCACGCTGGCATGTGCTGGTTTTGCTGCTATTTGCGGTTCCACTAATGCTACTGCAGCTAGCATGGGTGTTATCTCATTGCCGGAGATGAAGAAGTACAATTACAGTCCAGAACTCGCTACTGGCTCTGTCGCTGCTGGCGGCACCCTTGGCATACTGATTCCTCCAAGCGTAGTTTTCATCGTCTATGGGATAATAACCTCTGTTTCTATAGGTAAGCTTTTCTTGGCTGGTATATTGCCTGGATTACTACTCACTGGTCTATTCATAATTACGATTTATATTTTATGTAGGCTACATCCTAGTTACGGACCTCCTGGAGAAAGCCTAACTATTAGACAGAAGCTAACCTCTCTAGCAGGTGTGACCGAGACACTAGTTTTATTTAGTTTAGTTATCGGAGGCCTCTTTGCCGGCTGGTTCACACCCACAGAAGCCGGTGGGATTGGTGCCGGCGGTGCTTTGCTCATCGGACTAATCGAAGGCAAGTTTACTTGGTCGGCATTCCGCAATTGCTTAAAGGATACATTACGCATATCCTGTATGGTTATGGTCATTGTGGCTGGAGCAATGATTTTTGGCCATTTCCTAGCTTTAAGCAGAATCCCACTAGAGGTAGCTACTTGGATAGATAACTTAGTACTACCTCCTGTAGTTATTATGGCACTCATCATCTTTATATATTTAGTCAGCGGTTGTTTCATCGACATGCTAGCAGTTATTCTACTTACTGTGCCTATTTTCTTCCCTATAATAGTCTCATTAGGCTTTGACCCTCTAGTATTTGGAGTAATAATAGTGATGACAGGTATGATGGGTACTATTACTCCCCCGGTTGGGGTAAATGTGTATATTGTTAGAGGAGTAGCAGAAGATGTGCCGTTAGGGACTATATTTAGGGGGGCACTACCCTTCTTAATAGCGATGATACTTGCTACTACCATAGTGTTAATTTTCCCACAAATAGCACTATTTTTGCCTAACCTTGGAAAATAACGAGAGGGAACAGAAAGGAGGAGAACATCTCAATGGAAGAAAAAGCTGTTGAAACGCAAGTAGCAATCATCGGGGGAGGGATTGCAGGGGCAGCAATTGCGAGAGAACTCTCAAAGTACAAGGTAGATACCTGCTTGATAGAAAAGGAAGTCAGCGTGGGATGTGGGATTACAAAAGGCTCTATGGCATTGGTTCATGGGGGAATTGCTTATTTGTCTTCCAGAATTATAAAACGTATGGACTCAGATTTAAGCTTGGAAGCATTCCTCAATCAACCGTTAAACGTCAAAGAGAGGCTTGGAGAAGCTGGCAGGGACATGTATTTTGAACTAGCCCCCCTGCTAAATACGCCAATTACCCGACCCGGCAGAGTTATGGTGGCAGCAGATCAAGAGCAACTAGAACTATACAAGGTCATAAAAAAGGTGGCCGAAGCAAATGGTGTAAAGGATATCGTCATCCTGGATAGAGATGGGTTACGAGAGAAGGAACCCCTTATCAATCCGAAATTCATAGGGGGCATATATGACCCTAGTGAAGCTGCTATCTTCCCTCCCGAGTGGGTCAGAGCGTTTACCGAAAATGCTAGGGACAACGGTGTACACGTCTTTTTAGATACAGAGGTTAAGGCGATTAAGGAGAATAACGGATATTACTCTCTTAAAACAAGTAACGGGTTGATTAAAGCCGAGTTTGTGGTTAATGCTGCTGGTCTTTTCGCCGATGAAATAGCTGGCATGATAGGAAAAGGCGACTTTTCTATGTTCTTCTACAAATGTCAAATGTTGATATTAGAAAATAAAGGCTACATCCAACATGTCATAGCTAGGCTTCCCGAACCCGGTCGCCCTAGGATGCTGATACCCACTACGCATGGTGACCTTTTGGTTGCCCACTCTATGGACCAATCTACCGATAAGTACGACTTAAGTACGACAATGGAAGGTCTCGATCTTATCTCCACGTATCCGCCGGACCTTATTCCGAATATCTCCCCAAGGAAGGACATTAAGGCAAGCTTTGCCGGGTTTCTTGCTTTCAATACCAAGAAGCTTCCTGATTATCTTTTAGAATTCCCAGAGGAAAGATTTCTTAACGTGGCCCTTGCTGCGCCGGGTCTTGGGCCCGCCCCAGCTTTAGCTCAGGAAGTAATAAAGATGCTTGCTGATGAGGGGCTTGAGCTTGTGGAGAAAAACGATTTTAATCCGTACCGATTTACGGAACCGAGGTTTATTGATCTACCTACAGAGGAAAGGAACAAAAAAATCCAAGAAAACCCAGCATATGGCCACATAGTATGCCGGTGTGAACATGTATCTGAACAGGAGGTAGTAGCGTCGGTTGGGACAGGAGCCAGAACCCTAGATGACATTAAGTTCAGAACTAGGGCAGGCATGGGTAGATGTCAAGGCGGCTTCTGTACATCTCGGGCATTACAGATTATGGCAAGGGAGTTAAATGTTTCCCCGCTAGAGCTTACTAAAAAGGGTGGCAATTCATACATACTAAAATGTGAGACTAAGGAACTAAATGAGGAGGAGGAGAAGTAATATGTTCACCAAGGAAGTAGACTTGGCTATTATTGGGGCTGGACCGGCTGGTATAGCGGCTGCGATAAGTGCTAGAAAGGCAGGGGTAGATAATATTCTCCTTCTTGAGCGCGCAGAAAATTTAGGTGGTTTATTGCACCAATGCATTCATAATGGTTTTGGCTTGCATTACTTTAAAGAAGACTTGACCGGCCCAGAGTATGCCGAAAGATTCATTAACAAGCTAAGCTCGGCGGATGTTGAACTGTGTCTAAATACTATGGTTACTCATTTATACCCTGACCGAAGCATTATAGCAATTAACCAAGAGCGGGGCGAATTTAAAATCTCTCCCCGCACTGTTGTTTTGGCGATGGGTTGTCGTGAAAGGTCGAGGGCCTCAATTGGAATTCCAGGGACTAGACCGTCAGGAATCTTTACAGCGGGTTTAGCCCAAAGGTTAGTCAATGTGGACGGTTACTTACCAGGAAGAGAATTTGTGATATTGGGGTCAGGTGATATTGGCATGATAATGGCCCGGCGTCTCCACTTAGAGGGGGCTAAGGTCAAAGCGGTAGTCGAAGTTATGCCTCATGTGGGTGGACTTATTCGTAATGAAGTTCAATGCCTACACGATTTTGATATACCTTTGCTTCTCGAGCATACGGTGACCGAAATTTATGGCAACGAGAGAATTGAGGGAGTCAAGATAGCCCAAGTTGACAGAGATGGGATTGTAAAGAACAGTGAGAGAAGCATTGATTGTGATTGCCTCCTACTATCAGTAGGGCTAATCCCAGAGAATGAACTTTCTAAGGAGGCTGGTGTTCAGCTAGATAACCGTACCTCTGGCCCCATAGTTGATGAATTCCTGCAGACCAACATTGATGGTATTTTTGCCACTGGAAATGTACTTCAAGTGTATGATTTAGTTGACAATGTTACCCTTGCTGGTGAGAGGGCAGGAAAGAACGCGGCTAAATATGCGGCTGGCACACTAAAGAAACAACATAAAGAAATCAAGGTCTTGAGTGGAGAAAATATTAAGACTGTAACCCCTCAAAAGATAGTGGGATTCGAGGATGTTGAGCTGGCCTTGCGGGTTCAACAGCCAGTCGAGGATGCTGAACTAATTGTCGGTAACTATAGTAAAAAGTACCGAGTAATCAGTCCCACTGAACTAATAAAGGTAGTGGCTAAGTCGTCAGACTTAGAGACATTCTGGGAAAGTGGCGAGATAACAGTTTCCTGCCACAAGAGGCGAAAGGACAAGGTCAATGGATAAGGAAATTATCTGTATCATGTGCCCCTTAGGCTGTAAGATGGAGGTATGTGCCGAGGAAGGAGAAGCCATAAGGGTAGGAGGCAACAAGTGCAAGAAGGGAGTGGGATATGCTCGCCAAGAAGTACTCCTCCCAAGTAGAACCCTCACGACTGTTGTAAAAACTACAAATCCAGAAGCGCCTCTCCTACCGGTTAGGTCAGATAAGTTAATACCCAGGGATAAGTTGAGAGAATGCATGAAGGTGACCGCCAAGTACGTCGTGACTGAACCACTCCAGCTGGGAGATATAGTGATAAATGAAATTCTAGGGCTGGGTGTTAATATTATTAGTTGCAGGACACTGAAAGGGATTTGAGTTAAGGGGGTAAATAACAATGGACGGTTGGATAGGTCAGGTCTTAAGGGTCAACCTAACTGAAGGTCAGTGCTCTATCGAAGATTTGGACCCAGATATAGCCGAAGCCTTTGTTGGAGGCAGAGGTCTGGCCTCAAAGTTTCTCTTCGACGAGGTAGACCCTACGATTGATCCTCTAAGCCCTGAGAATAAGCTTATTTTTGCCACCGGTCCCTTGACCGGTACTGCAGCCATAACTGGCTGTAGATACATGGTGGTGACTAAGTCACCCCTAACTGGCTGTATTACCTCTTCCAACGCCGGTGGTTATTTTGGTCCTGAAGTAAAATTTGCTGGCTATGACTTAATAATCTTCGAAGGTAAAGCTCCTGAGCCTGTCTATTTATCAATCAGGGACGACGATATAGAGATTAAGTCGGCACAACATCTATGGGGCAGAAACACCATTGAGACCGAAGAAGTAATCAGGTTGGAGTTAGACGACCCATGGAAGGCTAGGGAGACTCACATTGCCTCAATTGGTCCTGCTGGTGAAAACTTGGTTAAAATGGCATCTATTATGAACGCTAGCCGGGCAGTGGGGCGCTCTGGAGTGGGGGCAGTGATGGGCTCCAAGAATCTCAAGGCAGTGGCAGTGAGAGGAACTAAGGGTATTATGGTCGCTGATGGAGAAGGCTTCAAAGAAGCAGTATTAGCCTTTTTGGATGAGATTAAAAAATCACCAAAGATAGGATTAGAGGCCAGGTCTACCTATGGTACATGGCGCAT
>JAUXIH010000053.1 GCA_030621105.1 Dehalococcoidia bacterium
CTTGGCTCCCACGGCTATCGACGAGTTTGACTTGTGGCGAATCACCACAGATGGAGAGTCATGTTCACCAACGCTATCCTTGGCATCAACCACATGAATTGGCAGGCCGTCAACGCCCCCAAGCCCAGATAACTCTTTTTCCACCACCTGCGAGGGCCCCACCAGGGTAATTTCTACATCACCCTTCTGTGCCACCCACAACGCTCCCTTTACTATTTCGCCCGGGGCATAATCACCCCCCATGGCATCCACGGCTACATGTACCTTTCGCTTCGATGACATTCGTTATTACCCTTTGGTTTTCACCTTAACTTCAGCATTACCTGCGATCACGACATCTCCCCCCTTAATGCTGCACTCCACAGCACACCTGACATGGGATATATCCCCCTCATTATCGATATCACTGACCCTGCCACTAACCATTATAATATCTCCAGGACGGGCCGGCGCCTTAAATCTCACCGCAAGCTCGCCCGCGGAGAACCAATCCTCGCCAAAATCCACCAACATCATCTCTGATATATAGGCTAAAATCAGCATGCCATGTGCAATAGTGCCCTTCAGGGGTGTCTGGGCAGCAAAAGCCTCGTCCACATGGATGGGATTGAAATCTCCCGAGGCTTGAGCATAGCGGTTAATTTCCTCCTGAGTAACATGCTTTACCACAGGAGAAAGCTCCTTGCCTACACTAATATCCTTGAGCATTTTTATCCTGAGCCGGCAATATCAGGGTTGCCTTTCCCGACTGGACCTTCCTTTCATCTTGGTCAAACACATTCATCACCAACACCAGCATGTTCATTTTCCCACGGCTTATGTTACGCTCAACTCTGGTCCGACATGTAATTACAGTGCCAACAGGAACCATCTGGTAGAACTCGAATTCCTGAGATGCATGTATCGTACCAGGCGGAAATGAAATAGCATTTCCCATGGCAGTCATAGCATATGCCCCTATGGCTAGAGGGGGGATAAATTCAGACAGTATCTCCCTGTCTGCGGGCATATCTACTGCCTTCGTGTACTGATCAATAATATGGGCATGCAGCTCATATGTTACTGCAGGAAACTCATAACCAGGAGTCAATTCCCCATAATCTAGCTTCTCTTTTTTACTACCTGGCATTACTCTTTCCTAATTATAGAGAAATATTGGTTATCCCTACATCGAGTTACTATGTATAATTACCATTATTAACAACGAATGTCAATGTTATACTAAGCAAAACGCAAGACTTCACATGGCTTGCAGTAAAACCGCTGGATAACTAATATTAGAGGTTGGGTCCCAACATATAGACACAGCAAAGAAACCAAGGAAATTATCATGAGTTTTCTAAGCCATATCCTGCCCTACAAAGCATTGGTCATTCCCGCTGCAGCCTGGCTGACAGCCCAGATAATAAAAACAACAATTCAAGCTATCAGGGAAAAACATATTAACTGGTACTACATGATTAGCACAGGAGGCATGCCCAGTGCCCACTCCACACTGGTATGCGCTCTGGCAACAACAATCGGAGTGGTGTATGGAACAAATTCAGGCCTTTTCGCCATCAGCGTGGTCCTGGCAGCTATAGTAATGCATGATGCTGCTGGCGTACGCCAGGCAGTGGATAAACAATCTGCTGTCATAAGTGACATGCTCCTCACCTTTCCCAAAACACATATTGAGTTGGAACACCGTATGGAGCAACTGGTCGGACATACTCCCTTCCAGGTAACCATGGGGGCCTTGCTAGGGGTAGGACTTGCCCTATGGTGGGTATAATGCTATCCATGTACAGGAGATTAAATCAACAGTGATACCAGGTACATTGTCATCTCGGTTACTGGGCTACATCACGCAGCAGTATGGCAAAAAGTTTCTGAATCTCGAACAGGATATCGATGAAACAAAGCTCGCAGAGCTAAGTCCTCAAAACAAAGAGCAGGCTTCCCTTTACATTCACATCCCATTTTGCCGCACACTTTGCCCCTACTGCTGCTTTAACCGCTATTTATTTAGGGAGAACACAGCCAGGCTATACTACCAGGACCTGAGAAAGGAACTGGCTTTATATATCGATCGAGGCTTCCGCTTCTCCACCTTTTACTTTGGTGGAGGAACACCAACACTGCTCATGGATGAACTCCTGGAATTTATTGCCCTTCTCAAAAAAAACTTTGATGTTAAGCAAATTTCAGTGGAGACCACTCCCCGGGAGATAAACAAAACGAATATAGCCTTATTACAACAGGCCGGAATCAACCGCCTGTCAATTGGCATACAAAGCTTTGATGACAAGTTATTGAAAGCAATGGGCAGGGCCTGGTACACAGGCCAAGAGATACAGGAAAAGATTCTACTTGCCAAGGATAAATTCGATACTGTCAACATCGATTTTTTGTTCAACTTCCCTTCCCAATCGGTGCAACAATTAGAAACAGACCTGGAAATTCTGGAGAGGCTTCACATAGATCAAGCGACTTTCTATCCCCTGATGCCCTCTCCCCATAAGGTGAATGCCCTGGAACGTAATTTTAATCACGTGGATATGTCCCAGGAAAAATCGTTCTACGACATCACCCTGAAACATATCAGCACAAATTCATATACGCCCTCTACGGCATGGTGTTTCTCTCAGGGCAACAGGATGATAGATGAATACATAGTTGATTTCGATAACTACATCGGTATAGGAAGCGGCTCCGTGAGCCTCCTGAGGAATAACTTTTATGTCAACACGTTCTCATTGCAGAGATATAGTGAGAGTTTACAACATGACCAATTCCCCATCATCAGGTGGAGAAAACTATCCAACCACGATATGTTGTATTACTATTTGCTCTCCAGGCTCTTTGGCCTCAGCATAGATACCAGGAGGTTTCATGAGAAATTCCATGCCGATATCCATAGCAGACTGCGGATGGAAATACTCTCCCTGAAGCTCTCCGGATTGATCAAGGAAAGAGATGGCACTATATGGGTAACACCAAAAGGGATGTATCCTGTCAGCGTAATGATGCGGAATTTCTTCTCCTCGCTAAATGGTTTAAGGGAGTTTTGCATAGAGAACCAAATCTAATCTTAAGCCAGAACCCCGGCAATGATATAGCCAACTCCCAATAATACCTGAGTAAGCATTACAACCAGAACATTTTCCCCCACCGCCGGCCTTAAGCCCTCCACCTCCCCCCAGTGACGCAACACCCTCTGGATAACCCTAATCGCTAGAGGGATTGTGGCTAAGGCTAACAAAGAAAATACTGGCATAAACCCCAGAATCACTGCACCCACTATCCAGCAATACATCACTATGGTAAGGACAGAATAGAATATGCCAGACTTGCGTTTACCCCACACTATAGGCAGGGTTCTTCTCCCTCCCCCAATATCAGCGGGGACATCAGGAAACTCATTTAATAACAGGAGATTATGCACCAATATGCCTGATGGTACGGCAGCCACAACAGCGGGAAAAGTATAGGCGGAGGTCTGAACGAAATAAAAACCCAGAACTGGCAAGAACCCCAGGCTGATCCCGGGGGCCCACTCTGGCCACCCCAGCTTAAGCAACAAAGGCGTATATAGAAGGATGCACGCCGCACCAACTACAAGCAGCGGTAATAATAACCACCCACAAGACACCACGAAATAACCACCTATAGGTATCGCCAGCAGAAAAGCAACAATGCCGAACCAGAACACCTGATTGGGCTTCATGGCACGGAGAGGCAATATGCCACTGCCCCCGCTGAAGGGAGTTCTCCTCGTTTCCAGGTCAATGCCGCTGCGATAATCAAAATAATCATTTAGCACATTGACACTGATATGACACAGGAGCAAACCAGCAAAAGCCAATAGAGCGAAGCCAGGATGGGAAGCACCATCATGCCAAGCAATCGATGTGCCGAGGAAAGCCAGGACCACGGACAGAATCAGGAATTGCGGCCTGGTCTCCAATAACCACACCTTTACCTTAACCATAAATCAACAACCTGGCAGTCATGTGCCTAATCCTGCTGAGTTGATTGCCACAGGAGTGCGGCTACATCATCTGTTGCAAGAAAAGACAAGTCACATTCGATAAACGTAATTCCCCCTTCCCCTTCTCTGCTTGAAATAATAACCAGCACCAAGACCGAAAAGTAAACCTCCCAGGTGAGCCTGCCAGGCTATGCCCGGCAGGAAAGAAAGGAGAAGAAAGATTATAATTGCCACCCACAGCGGAATGGGTATCGGGATAGGGAAAATAAAAACCTTCACCCAGGGCGCCATTATCATCAGCGCACCCCCTAGGGCATAAATAGCTCCCGAGGCACCTATTCCAATGGAATAGGGAGGAGCCAGTATGATGAACAGAATATTCCCTGCCACGCCACCAACCAAATATACCAGCAGGAACTTATTTTCTCCTATCAATCTAACCAGGAAACTTCCGAGGAAATACAGGCTTATCATATTAAATATGATATGTCCCCAGCCAGCATGAAGGAACATGCTGGTAACTATGGTCCAGGGCTGGTGTAAGAAATACGCCGGTGTTAACCCCAAGAAATACAGTATCTCAGGACGTACTGAAGAGAACAAGAAAATTAAAAAGTTTGTAAGGATTAAAAACCAGATGACGCTTAAACCATGAGGCCTATAAGCTCGCATCTATTCCCTTCGCCAGTTATAATAATTCATCTCTTTTACACTAAAAAACAGCTCTTCTTCAAGTGTTGTATATTATGCAACAGAAAGCAAGACAACGTAAAATTTCCTGGCAGGTGGATACCCTTACACTTGTTGGCAAACTATATATCCCGCCAGGAACAAACAAACATCCTGCAATATGTGTATCACACGGGATACCAGCAGTGCCATATAATGCTGGGGATAATGGCTACTCTCTGCTGGCACAAAGATTCTCTGATGCTGGATTTACTACCCTGATTTTTAACTTCAGGGGAACCGGAGAAAGTCAGGGTGACCTAGATATGGCAGGCTGGGCCCACGACTTACAGGGGGCAATAAACTACCTCTATCGGCAGAAGGAAACAAAAATCTCTAGCCTCTGTCTTTTAGGATTTAGCGCTGGAGCAGCAATCAGCGTGTACGTTGCCGCCCACGATGCCAGAATATCCTCCGTGATAAGCTGTGCCTGTCCCGCTGACTTCACTTCTCTGGTCAACAGAAAAAATGCCCTAGGCGCAATTCAACATTTCCGTGATATTGGAGCCATACGAAACAAGGACTTTCCCTCTTCCATATCAGGATGGATAAAAGGTTTTGAGAACATAAAACCTATTGGCTGTATAGATAAGATCTCACCACGTCCCCTGCTTCTAATCCATGGAGATGCCGATGAGATGATACCTGTAGGAGATGCCCGCAGGCTATATCACAGGGCACTTGAACCCAAAGATCTGGCCATAATCCAAGGTGCCCAGCACAAGCTGAGGATCGAGGAAGCAGCGATGGCTACAATATTTGCCTGGATAGCAGCAAGACCTGAGCTTGCACTGCATTAAGCATACTCAGGACAGGTTTCCACCCCTCGAAATTAGTTGCAATAACCTGTATTTCTGAGGAGAACACAATCCATCTCGGCAACGACAGTACTCCTCCTGATACACCAGCGTCCTGGAGACATAGCTATGAATGCCCCATGACATCTTTAATTCCAAGGTTGCATTACCATTCCACATATGCTACTTTACAGGTAAAAGGAGAAGGGGGTTTCTAAGTGGGGTGGCCCACTTTTTTTATTAGTTTAGAAATAGGAAATCTAATGAAAATGAAGACTGAGTTCATGGCCGCTATTTCCCAGCTTGCTACCGAAAGAGGATTGCCCAGAGAGGTGGTATTGGGCGTGCTGGAATCTGCACTGGTCTCAGCCTATAAGAAGGAGGCCTTCGCTCCCGATGATGATATCAAGGTTAAATTCGATATTGGAGCAGGTAATATCAAGGTCTATATCCAAAAAGCTGTGACAGAAATAGTTACAAATCCTCATAAGGAGATATCATTGTCCGAAGCCATGACCCTGCAAGATAATGTTCAGATCGGTACCATTGTAGAAATTGAGGCGACACCAAAGAATGCCGGACGTATTGCTGCTCAAACAGCACGCCAGGTAATCTCCCAGCGGTTACGTGAGGCGGAATACCACGCAACATATGAGGAGTTTGCTAACAAAGAAGGAGAAATCCTTACAGGAACAATCCAGTTCATTGATCCCAAACAGGTCTACGTGAGAGTAGGCCGAACAGAGGCAATACTTCCCTCCAGCGAGCAGATAAGCAATGAGCATTATCATACTGGCCAACAACTAAAGTTTTATCTACTGCAGATTAATAAGGGAAGTAAAGAGATACAAACAATAGTTTCACGCACTCACCCTAATTTACTGCGCCGACTACTAGAGTTAGAAGTTCCCGAGATTCACAACGGGATAGTGGAAATAACGGGAATAGCCCGCGATCCAGGATACCGGAGTAAGGTTGCAGTATCAACTTCCCAGGAAAATATTGATCCTGTCGGGTGCTGTATCGGCCCCAGAGGCATCAGAATACAGAGCATCGTTAAGGAGTTGAATGGGGAAAAAATAGACATAATCCAATGGAACATCGACCCTGAGATATTCATTCCCAACGCACTTAAGCCAGCTCAAGTAACAAGCGTTGAACTGGACAACATTAATCATACTGCCATCTTGATCGTTCCTGATAGGCAGCTGTCTTTGGCTATCGGTAAAGATGGACAAAATGCTAGATTGGCGGCCCGACTCACAGGATGGCGTATCGATATCAAGAGCGCCTCTGCTGCTGCTGCAGAACAAGAAAGATTACAAGAACAAACAGCTGCGGCTTGGACAGCAGCAGTCAAAGCTGATGAAGAGCCTGCAACTGAGAATGAGACAGCAGACTCGCAGACAATAGCTGAAACTGAAGGCCTTCTGGCCAATAATAAGCTCAGCTTAACCTCTGAAGCCCCATCAGATAATCCCGAAAAACAAGGCCAAATACGTTTTGCCGAAGACATCCTTCATGACAGGACAACAACAGACATTAGCAAGGGGAAAAAGACCAAACCTAAAAAGAGGACTGTTCTAAAGAAGCAAAAAT
>JAUXIH010000128.1 GCA_030621105.1 Dehalococcoidia bacterium
CATGGCTACGATCCGACTTAAATCAGATTCAAACGGCAAAGTCACTGATAAGCCACCAGCTATCTCAGTTAATAGGTTATACTCATGATAAATAGTTTCACCCATAAGCCGCCTGCCCACGTTAGCATACACCGCATTCGGAAAAAACGTGCCTGATGACGTTTTCTCTCCATAGATGGCACTTGCTATACCAGCAGCGTAGGATAATTCAGCGCCACCGACAAATTCAGAGAGCTTTTGCCTCACATGAGCCATTCGCTCTATGTTATTAGCCTCAGCTACCAGAGCAGTCACCCCACACAAAACATCCGACACTGCAGGTTTGCATCCGGTATAACTGTGCCTATGAGAATCCGCAAAAAGCAAAGCAAGCCTCCTGCCAAAATCCCACTCCTGACACATAAACACTCTTTCTTTGGGGATAAAGGCATTATCAAAAACTACCACGGAATCCGAAACGCCATATTGAGATAAAGGAGCAGCTCCTCTCTCCCTCCGCCTAAACCAAACGGGGCGAGTTATCAAGCGCACATTGTCCCAGTCTGCAGGAATAGCAAAGGCTACAGCATAATCCTTGTCCTCCGCTCGCAAAGCACGCGTTGGTACAACAATAATCTCATCAGCATAAGCCGCCATAGTTATACTTATCTTAGCCCCTCGTACCACGATCCCATCCTTCTTGATATCAACGATATGCACATAAGAGTCAGGGTCAACCTGCTCAGCAGGCCTCTTGCCCCTGTCTCCCTTCATATCAGTTTGGGCACAGGCAGCGGTCAAATCACGCTCCTGAAAATCCTCCAAGTAAGCATTGAATCGGCGACTGTACTCCGTCCCATACTTATCATCCATTTCCCTGGTAGCAATAGACAAAGCAACCAAAGCATCATGCCCCATACACCTCTGGATACAGCCACCAACTCTTTGTGTCAACAGGCGAATCATCTTTTGCTTCTGCATTAAGTCATACGATGTTTGAGGAGGACGAGTGAATCTATTAACCCTATTCCCAGTGAAGTATGACTCCGCTGTCAGCAAACTTTGCCAATCTGCATCCTGGGCCAAATCAAAGGTCACAGACATGACATTTATGCCCGGCTGAATCCTTGCATCACCCCTACCCACCTTCTCTCCCCCTATATAAAGGTTGGGCTTCATGTTCAATAAGTCCTCACGATATCTAGTTGGACTCCTCATAATCTTAGCCTCCCCTCATCATTGATGTGCTTCACTAACATGCCGCTGGCTTTCAGAAATACAACCCTGTTAAATAACCTCAATTGCGGCATGTTCACATGCAGGCACAGCATTCTCATAATAAATCGCCATTAGAAGAGATCAGCCTCGTTACTGGAAAAAGCCAGTATACATCAGTAACCCTTGATCAACTTTTTAAGCTGACCAGGCTCGCTACTCTTAAGCAACGCCTCCTCAATGGTTACCTCTCCACTTCTTACCAGGTGTGCCAGCGACTGATTTAGCGTCTGCATGTGGTCTCGAGCACCAAGCTGAATAATGCTGGGCAACTCGAAAGCCTTGCTGGTACGTATTAAGTTTCTAACCGCAGGAACAGCAATCAAAGTCTCAAATGCCGCTATCCTGCCTTTACCCTCAGCACGCGGCAACAGAGTCTGCGACAGTACCGCCTCCAACACCAAGGCTACCTGTAATCTGATTTGATGCTGGTGAATTGGAGGAAACACATCAATCATTCGGTCAACAGTCTGAACAGCATCAACTGTGTGCAATGTCCCTAAAACCAGATGCCCCGTTTCAGCAGCAGTAATGGCAGTACCGATAGTCTCAAGATCACGCATCTCCCCTACCAGAATTACGTCAGGGTCATGGCGAAGCGCATGTACCAATGCAGTATTAAATGAATGGGTATCATCCCCAAGATCTCTCTGGGCAATAATACTCTTCTTATTGTGATGTAAATACTCGATAGGATTCTCAATGGTAATAATGTTCCTGCCTTCACGCTCATTTAGATAGTCAATCATGGAAGCCAAGGTAGTACTCTTACCACTCCCAGTAGGTCCAGTAACCAGAATAAGCCCCCTCGGCTTAAGGCTAAGGCTCTTACATACCTGGGGTAACTCGAGTCCATCAATCGTTGGAATTTCAAATGGTACACGCCGGAAGGCCATGCTCATTGTTCCCCGTTGCAGCATCACGTTAACTCTAAACCGAGCTACATTAGGTACACTATAGGCGAAATCAAGTTCCAAATCTCGGTAAAACATCTCCTGCTGCTCTTCTGTAGTAATATGATTAAAGACCTGTCGCACTATATCTGGCGTCATCTCTGGCAAGTCAACTTGCGGTTTCAACACGCCATCAATTCGCAGCACAGGTGGACTAGGAACCCGGAGATGCAAATCTGATGCACCCTCAGTTTTCATAAAGCCAAGAAGTTCTTCTATATGAATTTCACTCTCGGTCATACTACAATCTTATCCTGTTTACGGACCCGCCTCTATATTTTCACCAACTTAGGTGGTCTAGCCCCTATTTAGCCACCTTCAGCTCTTCTGGGGACTTAGGTGGTCTAGACTCTTTACTCTGAAGCTATGGTCGGGGTGAGAGGATTCGAACCTCCGACCACCTGAACCCCATTCAGGTGCGCTACCAGACTGCGCTACACCCCGAAGCCTGATAATATGCTATCATAACAGGGTTGCTGCAGCAACGAGTACAAACTGACAGTAGTAATCCTTGAATAAGAAGTCGCATAAGCCGGAAGGTAAGCAGGTTCCCACCAAGCGCCAGCTTTCTAAATGGCAAAGGGAAAAAAGGACACGCCAGGTCATAGTGCGTGTTGCTGCTGCCTTTTTCATCGGTATCATAGGATATGTTGGCTACAATTACTATCACGAGGAAATCAAGCCTTCGCACGAGATAGCAATTGAAGTAAATAATGCCTCGTTTAGCATGGGATATTATGCCGAGATGATGGACGCCTTGGTATCACTCCAAGGAATAACCCCAGAGCAATTGCACTCTTCGGCAGGTTTAATTGCCAACCAGGTTAACCAACAGATCATTGAGGATGCCCTGATTGAACAGGGAGCTAGCGATATTGGAATTAGTATTACACCACAAGAAGTAGACAGCGAAATAGAGGCTAGACATTGGCCTGATAAGAAAGCTTTTCATGACATTGCCAGGGCCATCCTGCTGCGAGGGAAACTCATCGAGGAACGCTTTATCCCAAACTTGCCTGATGAAGTGGAGCAGGTGCACCTCCAGATAATGCTGGTAGAAAGCGAACAGGGAGCCAGCACTGTTACAAACAATATAACAGGAGGAGGAAATTTTACCGACCTGATAGGAG
>JAUXIH010000016.1 GCA_030621105.1 Dehalococcoidia bacterium
CTGCATGGATAGTTCTCATCTATCCCTCTCCAAAGAGCCTCAAGAAGAACCTAATTATATCTTCGTGATACCAATTACCAGCAGTATTCAAACCAAGGACTGTTGCTAAGAGTATATAGATTAGTCTCTCATTCCTAGATGACCTAGATTCAGTTGGTAAGAAGTAGGTGCTATGCCATTCTTTGAACCAAGCTGGTGTCCGACTGTTCAATGTCTTTTTACACTTCTTGAACATTGAATTAGCTCCTTTCTATAAACTATCCCCCTATTGTTCTATCCCTTACCAGAGCTATTGACCTTACTTTTGCAACCTTACCCCTTCGACTTTAACGGTTTCCCGTTTTGTCTACATATTGTGGCGTGTTGGGCGATTAGAGCACCGCGCGGAAGCTGATGTTCACGTCCCGATTCGAGGGAGCGCCGTAGACGTTCAGAAGGAACACGCCCGCATACGCGGCACGGTCCCAGAGGCCACCCGTCCGGAACGCCCGGGCGCCGGTATTCTGATAGTAGTAATCTCCGCCAAAGTCAGCATCGGATGACCCAACAGAGCCCGGTAAAGCCAAATCCGGCACTCCTGAGTCTCCAGCAGTAGCTAACCCTGCAAGATAGTTATTGCCAGCGGGTAGCGCCAACCCTTCACCCATAAAGCCAGCGTCTATGATATGATTCTCACCAGCCCCTCCTATCTTTGCCTTACACCAGTTCCACATATTTCCGTTCAGTCCCCAGACTCCACTGGGCTTGCCGTTGTGCCTCCACGATAACGGGCCGGTCCCTGTTAAGACCTTACAGATAGCGTGAGACCCATCATCATGGTCAGGGTCGAGCCTTCCGTAATACTGAAACTCGTCAGCGTCACCAACGTCCTTGCCGTAGTCATTGTTCCCCTTCGAGTATGCCCCAGCTCCAATATATTCCATAGCTTCGAGATATATCATCGTTGCTCGTTCATAAGGCCCCCAGAGGGTGAACTTCTTGGTAGTGTAAGCATCCCCAGAGATGGTATTGAACTGAGCTAGCGAAGCAGCTCCCATGACCACTATTGCCACAGCGCCACTGTTCCCAGGGGCATTCTCAACATGGACTACAGCGTGAGAATTAGCATCAGCCCTTATTGCGGTTATCGCTGCCGATGCCAGATTGTCATCATTGTAAAACGTCACGGTGATAACATAGGGGGTGCCTACTGAGCCTGCCCCACTTCTTACCGCGGCCATTGCGCCTGAAGCTCCGCCATTTGCGTAAACAATGTTTACGTAGTTTGTTGAGCTGTTTTTGCGGGTAAAACGGAGGTCGTTGTTATCACCAGCGAGAGCAGTTATCAAGCCATAAGGCAAAGACGGCGTGAAGATTATCTTGTTGTTGTGATTCTCTACCTTCTTAATCCGCCTGTAGTAAGTGGTGGTGCTTGCACCTTCAGCCCTAGCAATCTCCAGATTGTTACCCGTTATTTTAGTTTTGAAAGCGGTGTCGATGATACTATTTCCATCTGCCCCGTTCGATGTTCCTGTACTGGAGGCAATATCTCCTGATAGATTCATCGCCTCACAGGCAAGAATAGCTTCATCCCAACTCACATAAGTCCACGCACACTTCATAGCCAGAGACATAGCAGCATAAGTGCTTCCCCAATTAGCGCCATCGTTCCCGCCTTTTGTGGACATCGTAGCTAAAGGATGCGTCATAGGGTATTTCGCCAGACCGAAACCGCCTAACTCAACATCATTTGCAAACCCCTTAGCAATCATTCCTGCATCAAAGCCAGTCGTCTTAAACCTTGGAATCCAGACAAAGTCCGATTGAACTGTTGCCTCTTCCCATCCCCAAGAATTTTTAGTCCCGAGAACGTTTTCAGCCCCACTACTCTTGAGTGCGTGTTCTACCTTAAAATCTAATACATCGTAAGCCATTTTTATACCTCTTTATCCTATTGCCGCTTGTATGGCTGAATAATTATCATCTGCACCTTTCAAAACACAATAAAGTAAATCTGCAACCCCTGCACCGCCTTCAGTGAGGTAGAATTTACCTCTCCCTGCTGCATTGGCAGTTATAACAGAAGTCCCGAATTTGCCCTCGGTTATTGCTCCTCCAGCAGTGAAGGTTGGTAAAGTCAATGGACTTGCCGCTGTTACTACCCCCGAAATATCAGGGGCAGAGAGGACTACACCTGTAGATTGTATGGCTGCCGTTGCTGCACCAGTAGCAACTAGAAGCTGTCCAGCAGTAGCACCTGAAACGTGAGCATCAATATCTGAAGCGTGGGTGGCTATGTCAGCAACAATAGCGTCATCAGCATACTTTTTAGTGGCAGCTTGCTGGTTAGTGGTCGGGTCTACAATCCCCCCAACTTTCTGGGTGTTAAATAAAAATTCAGCCGCAGCCTGCCCGCTCAAATCAGCCATAATAGCAGCAGGGGTTTTCCAGGCGGGGACATCAGTTGCTACTGCCATTATACGGTTATCAGCCCCTACAGTAAGTATAGCCCCAGTCCCAGCAGCACTAGCGTATCTTACATCGCCTTTAGCTACATAGGTTGGCACATCAACTTCGAGTGTATTGACGGCTGTATTGAGGTCGCTTATGCTTTTAGCGGTTACATTCAGAGATACCCTAGCCCCAGCACTATGCGTTGCCGCAGTTGTAGATTGTTGTGCTCTTGTTACTGTTAGCGTGTCGGTTGACCTATTTGTGCAACTCATTATTTCGCTGTCAATGGTTATGTGGAATGGGTAAGAACTGGGGAATTTAGCACCATCGCCACTAGCCACATCCAGTGAAAGGGCATCATCTGCTATAGCACTCGCTAAAGTAGAATAAGCCCGATTCTTGACCTGTAAAAAGGTTGTGCTCACTTAATCACCTCTCTTGCCACCCGCAATACTCGCAGAATAATTTGCCGTCCTTCTCGCCTAAAGGATAATCGCATATCGGGCAATATACCCTTCTCTCTGGCACTTGATTCCTGACCTCTTCTAGCATCGCCTCTATTTCACTGCCAAAAGGCATTATCTCCCCCTAGCCTTCTCTTTAGCTTGCCCCCATAAGCCCAAATTAGGCACGGTTGCATTGGTTTCACTTTCAAACTTCTTGCACGTATAGTCCACTTCGGCACTCGCTTCCTGAAAGCGTCTGTATTTCTTCCCCATTGACTCTTGGGAATGAACCAAGTGACCGTTAAAACGGTAAACACTACACTTGCAGGCAGTCTCGCCACAGACGGGGCAAGGGATGCTGTTAACATCCCTGCCCCTCAGTGCCTCTGTCTTATGCCCCCTCTTACAGATGTAATCGTAAATAGGCATTTTACGCTACATTACTAGGTGATAGCTCGATGTAATCCAGATTGGCGTAGTAGCTTGGCCCTGTGGTCGCAGCCGCTATCTGAACATAGCAGCAAGCCCCATTCTGAACTACAGGTGGCATTTTCGGATCCCAGTTGAAAGAAGTAATGGAATGTCCGGCCGCCACTGCCAACTCGTTGGCCTCTGACCAGTGTCGCCTAGTTGTAGTAGCTAATTCGGCAGTTACCGTTACCCCGCCTGCCTCATCTACTCTGGCTGTGCATCTTGACGCTGGTTTGGCCGAAGTGCCATCAAGATACAATGGTAGCGGCACGAAAGCATCACCCACCGTAGATACCGTTGCCACTGACTTGATAGCGTATTCGTGAAGCGTGCCAGTTCCCAGATTTATCGAGATGTTCGCAAATACTGGGATAGCAACCACACCTGCCCCCACATCAAGAGCCATCTCTGCCGCAGTGTCTGTGATAACCACATCACCAACTGCTGGGGTCGTTATTGTTCCTGCCCTTATCTGGTATGCCAGCCCCTCAAACAAAGACTGTAGATAGAAATCGCTGATTGCCAGCATATCCATCTTGTTGATTTTGGGGAAGGCGAAAACACCACTTGAATCGCTTTGTGGACTTGTGGTTACTTTGGACTGAACCTGTGTTAGCTCAAAAGCCATTTTATTACCTCCTGTTTTTTGTTTGCTTTAGCTACGTCTGTTATCGCTCAAATACCATATACGCACCTCCGTTACTTCGCAGGGGAGCAGGGTTGAACCCACTCCCCCGCTTAAAGGGGGCGATGCCTGCCCTTTACGAGCAGGCTAATCGCCTATGAACTTTTCGTAGAGTCCGAAATGTTCGTCCGTGAGCTTCTTGTCATCGTTAAGTTTCTTTAGCACTTCAACAATAACATCAGTAGCTTTCTCGCCGATTTCTATTTCCTTTGGTTTGTCGGCTTCCATCTTCCAGAATACCTTGCCTTCATCCTGCTTGAGTTCAAGGGCTTTCAGTTCCACTTCGTCAAAGCTCAAATCCTCTCGCAACTTGCGGATGATTTTAAGCGTGATAAAATCCCCTTCCTTTGGCAAGATGTTCAGCAAAATAATCCGATTGAATACTCCTAGTTCCATACATCGCCTCCCCTTTTTATGCCTTTACCCCCTTGATTACGACAAAGTTGATAACCACTGCTTCAGAAAGCCCCCCAGCGGTTTCGTTGCGTAGCGATAGCTTAAACGAACCCGCTGCCACGGCATCAACTGTTAAGGTGTAGGAAGCAACCGTTGCGACTGAAGCGATACTAGCAACAACTACATCATTGGCAGTAACGGCGGTGTTAGTAACCGTGAACCCCACTGAGGTCGCAGCTGCGAGCTGAGCATTGTGCATAGTGATTTCACCACAGATTTTACTGAGCGCTACACCTGTGCCCTTGTTAGTCTGTTGAGTTACTGCTCCGCCAGCACCAGTAGCATAGCCAATCCCCGAAGTAGCTCCGCTAGAAGTAATCGCCTTATCAGTTGTCTGGGCAATACCTACTAGCGTGAGTGTAGCAGCCCCACAATCTATGATTGCTGAAAGCGAGCCAGTGCCGTAAAACTGAAGGTCGACATCCTGCCCTGTCCCGCCAACTTGAACCGCTCCCGTGCCTACAGTGAGAACATCACCAGTAACCGACCTCCCAATCGCCCCTTCGAAGAAGACCAGATTTCCACTAGACCATCCTGATTTTACATTTGTTACAGGCATTTTAATCCTCCATACTTGTTAGTTTTAAGGGTATGGTTTACCCTATTTGGTTATTGGTGCGCTACGCACCATCTTGTCTCTGGGAGGGGAGGCTTTGGCTTTACGCTTCCGCCTCACCCTCTTCGGTTTCTCATCTTGAAGTGTAGGCACTTTAATACCATACATCTCAATTGATACTTTACTCATCGCTCCCCCTTATGCCTAGTCTATCGCCGAGACGGGTATGTCCTTCATATAGCGAGGTTCGCTCAAGATTGCTATAGCGGACATAAGAGTAGCACTGCCACTAGGGGTTCCGAAGGTCAACTTCACATATTCATATGTATCAGTCAACTCATCAGCATCAATCTCTATAGCGTATAAACTATCATCATCAGTACCACCTACGGTAAAGCCGGTTCCAGAAACCCCCGCCGTCAATGCTCCCCAAGTGTCGGTAGTTGTTGATATGCGGTAGTTAAAGGCTATATCGGTATTGCCAGTCCCAGCAGCAGCTGTGCATTCCTCAACTGTTACCTTCATAGTGCCATCAGTAGCACCAATGCCAACAATTATGAGGGCATGGTTATACTCTTCTAGGCTGAAGATGTCAATGGTGGGTGCAGACCCGCTTGAAACTGGGTATAACAAAGACACCACCTGAACGTTGCCAATTAGTTCCATAGCTTCCTCCTTTTTTGTTTAGTTTTTGCTCTTATGCACGCTCTGCCAGTGTGACAAATGGGCTGAGGGTATCGCCTGCTTTCGGAGTTAGGGTACTTAACCACCACGGCTGACCGTCATAGCGCATTACGAAGCGAAACGCTTGCTCGTCATAAATGAACCTGACATGCATAGAGGAAGCAATCTTAACCCCACCCTTCTCAGCAACGATATATTGCGAGAAGTCTGCAAGGCCGATGTCGTAAAGGTCGCCCACAGTTGCCATTTTCTCGGTAAAGAGTAACGGCCTGCCCATAAGAGTCGCATAAGGTGCGCCAGAAATGCCACCAGCAGGCATATAGACAGGGATTCCACCAGTGCCTACCGCTAGGGACATTCCTGCAATCTGCGGGAAGGTGTTGATGTTGGCTACCCAAACAGCGTTCTTGTGACCGGCTGGATACATCCGTGACCACATCTTAACGATGTTCTCGAAGAGAAGGGTATCCGCAGCCTGCCCAGTTTCTATTGCTACAGAAACCAGCGAAGGGTTGCCAGCGTGGAAAACACCGAGAGCCTTGTTTACACCATCACCCCGCAGGAAATCGTAATCCTGATAAAACGCAATCGCCCTGCCGAAAGTTGCTTTGATGATAGGCTCAATCGAGATTGCGGAATCCTCGATAAGCTCATCAGTCACATAGCACATTCCAGTTAGCTTGTGCGCCGTCAGTCCAATCCTGCCAAACACTGGGTTCGAGACGGTTTTGGTGCCCTTTTCAGCAGTTCGGTAGATTACTACACCACCGAAGAAGTCACTAGTGTGGTCATCATCTACCAGTGCGGGGATAACAACCCTGTTGGATGCCATCGTAATACGGGTAGCCCTCTGTGCTACAATGGATTCCTCTAGTGCTGTCTGGAGTAGAGTGGCCTTGAACTCTTCAGGGACAAGATACCCACCCTGTGAAAGGTCGCCTTCCTCCATATATCCCGCGGTCTTTTTGGAGTAGTCACGCAAGGTCTGCGTAGCCCCACCAGCAGATTCAGCCTGAATCACATCGGTAAAGAAGTGATTCATATTCTTGAATCCACCCTTCGGGTCTTCCCTGTCCCCCTCATCCTCTACCACCACGACTTTCTTTTCAGGAATTTCCTTTAGCTCCGCTACCGCAGAACTCACTGCCTCCTGAATAGCAGTCTTCAGTTCGTCTTCCATAATTTCCTCCTGTTTAGACTTTCCCTTGCAGTTTATCTATTTGAGACCTGAATTCCTGGGCAACCGCTCTAGCAATTTCCTCTGCGGCTTCCTTTGGACTCACCTCAGGCTCAATAGCCTCCTGCTCTGGTTTGCCAGCCGAATCTAGAATCTGTTGGGCTATTGCCTTGATAGACTCCAGCCTGTCCCTATTCTTTTGATTCAGCACAGCACCAACTTTTGCTAATATCTCTTCGGGTATGTCGGAACCCGTTGACCGCTCTAAAATCTCGCTTACTAACGCCATAGCACCCTCCATCGCCTCATCACTAAGCCCCACCTCTTGAATAGATGTTAAAGTATAGTCAAGCTCGTCCTTTAACGCTTCCTGTGTGATGGTCTTCTCTTCGGGTATCTCTTTTTGCTCAATTTCCTCTATTGCTTCCTGCCCTGGCCCTGGCCTCTCTTCCCTCCGCATCTTCCCTCCGCACTTCGGGCATTCCAGATCTTTACAATGCTTTTCAGATTCCACCTTGTGTCCGCATTCAATACATTCGCACTTATAAGTTTCCTGCTTGGCTTCCTTGTGCTCTTCAACCCACTTTTTAGCCTTACTCATCGTCCAGTTGTAGGGGTCTCGCTTATCAAATAAGTAAGTCTTAACCTTCTTTTCCTCGCCACAATACAAAGCCTTGATGCCTTCCTTTTTGCTAATATCTATCGTGGCAGTTACATCACACTCCGCTACTGGGATGCGGATAAAGTCGTCAGTCTCTTCTGGCTTGGTCACGGCCTCTGTATCTTCAACTGTTATCCCTTCGTCAACCGCTTCAGGCTCGGTTAAAGCCCCAAATTCCTTAACAGTAATAACCCCATCTGTAATAGCATTCCTTAAAGCATCGGGGTTTGACGGCACGGGGACAATAGAAATTTCAAGTAATTCCTGTTTGGTATATGTCCGCCTTGGTGCTTTCTCACCATCTCCGTCTTCCCATTTCTTGGGGATAAAGCCCACGCTTTCGGTTTTTAAGTAACCAGTGTTGACCAGCCTTTCAACAATATCAGCGAATTCATAAGTCCCTTCAGGAGGGAATTCTACTGTGTTTTTAAGCGTCCCATTGGATACCCACACCCTAGGGGCTTTCCCAACTGGTAGACTTCGATAGTCGTGGGCATACATTATAACGGGGTTCTTCTTAAAGTTCTTTAAGTCCCAGCCTAAAGGCTCAATTACCTCCCCGTCTCGGTCTTGCGTAGAAGTTGAGGCAGTGAATTCGTATACCCTATCCTCCAGCTTCTTAACTTCACAATCTAAAACCTTAAATACCTTCTCCATAAGATAACCTCCCTCAGATTACTGGCAAAAAGACGCAACGACAGTTCGGATGGACAGGAATCATAGAATGAGCTTCCTTCGTGGGGTAAACTCCAACCAGAGCCATACACTCCTCACAAGCCCCCGCAGCAGGATAAAACTCCGATTCCTCCACGTCTTCCCTCTCATATGCGTTCAAAGCACCTTCGTTAGATGCCGCTATAACCTCAGTCCTCGCTACCATCGGGGCACGGAATTTCTGTTCCCCTGTATAGAATTCCTGTATTCTTTTTGTGAGCTTTGGCATACTCTCGCCTTCCCTCATTCCTTCGGCTAACCGTTTGCGTATCCGGTCCTTTGTGGTTTCGTTGATTAGCGTTGCCATTTTGAGGCTTCTCTCTTCTATCCATTCAATAGAATCCTCTGGCAAGTCCTGCTTTTGCACACTATTTGTATACAATCGTGCACTTATTGTGTGCAAAGCCTCTTCATTCTTATCAGCATAGACTTCATAGATTAGGGGGCGGAAGGCATCGGCAAATTGCTTGTTAGCCTTGTCTGTATCAAATATCTCTTTACTTCCCAGATTGCCTATAACTTCGCTTGCTTGCTTGTTAAACAACTCACCTAGAGTCTTGATAAAGGGCTTTTCCTGTGATGCGGTCTTGATAGAATAGTTTGTCCAGTAGAATCGCTTTTGCTCTTCCGTCAGTCCTTTAGTTTTGGGTGGTGTAGCACTTGGTGGAGGTACTATTGGTTTATCGGCTGGTGTAGGCATCATATTAAACGGAATTAGGAATACATCACCTTTTGGTGCAGGGTCAAACCCATTCAATTTGCGGGCTTCGTTTATCGTCATCCAACCAGCCTTGACACCGGACTCGGCCAGCGATTGCTTCTGCTCTATCGTCTCTGGCACTATCTCGTCAAAGTCAAGCTCAATTCCACTCCCCTTGAACATCGGTAGTAATTGCTCATTCAACTTATTCTTAATTCTGGTGAGCCTTGGTTTTATCAACCATCTAGCAAAGGTATAATCCCCCGCCTCTGCATTGGCACGATTCACATTCTCCGTTATCCCCATCACAGATAAGGGCATTCCGAAAGTAAACAGTAGGTTCTCTCTAGTTTGTTTGCGTAATTCCTTGAAGTCCATATCCTTCTGGTTTACTTGTATCTGCTTATATTTAACTCCACCTTCAAGGATTGCTATTTTGTGCGCTCTGCTTACGCCTTGATGCTGCCCTGACCACTGTTCCCTTAATCTCTTAAATTCGTCTTCGGTCAGCTTGTCTTCATATTCCAGAGCCGCATCAGCTCTAGCTGAATTGTAAAAGAAGTTCCGATTCCACCTGCCAGAATAAGACTCCGAATCTAACTCGACTGCTGCTGCCTGTGCATACCCTATCCCACCATAAGGATTAAGAGGGTCGGGCATCGGGAAGCGTATAATCTCATTAGTAGAGAATGGTATCTGCTCATTGCCCACATAAGCCACATAGCCAGCGATAAATTTAGTCTCCGAAGGAACAGGCTTTATCTGATTAGGCGCAATAACCCAGACTTCCCCAGGCACGCCTAGTTTATTTCTCGGTAGATACCAGTAAGCCTTACCCGCTAAGTCCATATGCAGGGAGGTCAGCTCAATAATCTCCTGCCCTGTTTGAAATTCATTAGCAAAATCCAATAGTGTTAAAATAGGATGTGCCGCTATCTGTGACCTATCACCTCTCTCTGCCCCTTTATATAACCGCCACCTGACTTCACTAACAGCAGTCGCAATGCGTAAAGTAATGCCAAATAGTGAATATATCTCGCTATAAGCCGATAAATACCCCCTAGAGTCCCTTTCGGGTGGTGTAGACCACGGGCTTGTGGCAAATCCAAACTTGGCTCGCTTCGGCATTATCCTATCTAAAAATGACATACTACAACCACCTTATTTCAGGAGTCCTGGCTACTGGCTGCATAAAACAAAGAGCTAATGCGTCTGCTCTGTCGGGGGACTTTAAGCCCCTTGCCTTCATATCCTCTTTGCTCTCAATAATAATCTGGTCATTACGATTCAAGGGTCTTTTCTTAATATCGGTCAGTTGCTTTAACAACTTTTTATCATTCGGTATCTGTATCTCACCCAGTTTGAACTTCTCTGATAAATGCCAGTACATCTCCGCCCTGATATTAGCGAATGTAGCGAGCTTCGCTCTGCCCTGAAATGAGATACCATTGACCTTACAGCCCTGCGCTTTTAACCCATCAACTATACCTGGGTTATATCCCTCATCTATATTGACTGTCGGATTGTCATACTTTCGGATTTCGTGGATTATATTGCCTATTGACCCTTCGGTATCCAGTTTCTTCCAGAAGTGAGAATCTATAACCTTATTACCTTTTCTAACATACAAAACATTCTCATCATCACCGAATCTAGCAGTATCAACCCCTATCGCTATCGGTGCATCATCCTCAGGATAAATCATCCTATCTATCGCCATCTCTGCGTATGTGAACGGTATCAGCCTATCAGTCTCGCCAGAGGGGAAGTCCCCCTTGATATAGACTTCGTATAATGGACTGTCCTCTCCCCATTCCTTCCCCTTCTGCTCAACATAGTCTTTAGATATGAGCATCGGGAAGTCCTCTTCACCTATAAAGGCTGGCGTGTCAAAGGCTGAAATATGAATACCTTTGCAGGTCTCACTAGCAAACGCATCCCTGAATTTACCTACCGCCTGCGTGGGATTGCCCAATAATAATAATCTGGTAAACCCCGCTGCTAACGGGTTCTCAATAGCACCGTAAACTTCATCAGGCACGCCCGAACCTTCATCAATAATTACTAATACATGCCTGTTGTGAAACCCCGTTATCCTTTCTGGTTCGTCAGTCGAGAAACCCAATGCAAACCAGTCATCATCTAAAGTCAATCCAACCTGTGTAATATTCCCGCCAAATTGTATTTTAGATTGACCGTATTTAGCCCTTATCTCTCTCCACAACTGCTCCTTGACCTGCCTGAATGACCTACCAGTTGTTAAAACCGTGGCTGGCTTGAATGCCGCTAAAAACCACAATACAATACACGCTGCTACTGTAGTCTTTCCACCAGCACTACAAGACCGCACCGCTACTCTTGGATAATCCCTGACAGCTTCCGCTATCTCCTTTTGCTTGGACCACAGGTGAATACCGAGTATCTCTTCTATAAAAATAACTGGCTCTTTACGAAACCAGTTTATTATATCGTTTAACTCACCCTCTTGAAGTAACGGAACTTCTTGCCTTCTGGCATCCTTGACTAAAGCCCTCTGCCTCGCCCCTTCAACCCTTTCCGCTTTCCTTGCTTCAGGTGTATGACTTCTATCCCTAGTATCCCTCGGCTTTAATCTCTTTAATTTGTTAAGTTTCCGAAACTTCTTGTCTACCTTCACTCCGTTAAATAACGGCTTCTCACTTAACTTTAATACCATTCCCTTGCATAGCCCCCGAACTTTGTCAGATTTCCACTACAGAGCGTTAGAATATTGCTGGGGTCAGGGATTCTACCCATAACCCGTAGGTCTGGGGTGCGCCTCTGATTGCTCAGTCCCTGATTACACGCCGTATGTATCTTGGGTGAGGTGCGCTGGCTTGCATTACTCCCCACTTGCAGCAACCACGTTTTGTCTATGCCAACCGACCCCCAGCAAACCCCAGTTACGAATAGCTGGTCATATCGGGGGCAACCCTATGGGACTCTAGACCCATAAGATAGCCCCCATCATGATACCTATAGTTATATATCTACCTTATTGCATCATCCATTTCACTTACTATATAGCCCCTGCTTAACCCCTATTACCTCTCCTATGTCTTCCAAATTTAGGTCGCCCATCCATACGCCCTGAGCATACCCACCCAGAGAACCACATATTCTCTGTAACTTTTCAAGATTGTTTCCCCTCTGTATAAAACTATGTAACTTTTCCCACGCATCAGGCCTGATGTCTTCAGGCGAAATCCCAACCTTTGTTACCCCTTCTCCTTCTTCTAGCGTTACACTATTAGGACTTTGCGTTACATTTTCAGTGGCCTTTGTAACGCTGTCAGGGCTTGATGTAACGCTTCCGTGTAACGCTCTGTAACGCTTTACCCGTAACCGAGTCGCTTCTTTCTTCTCCATCTGTCCCCCCTTCTAAGACTGGAAATTGTAACGGAATTTTATAACGGTAGGATACAACCAGAGCTTTAATTCTCTCGTAAATATAACCCCCCTGCCTTTAAGTAACACTACATAACTTATATAGTGCGACGTTCATTAGCTACGAATCCAGGGGGTTTGTGCCTTTTTGTAAAGCTAGGGTCAAGGGGTAAAAAGAGGGAAGGATGACAAGGGTATCATCAAGTAATATTCTTTAGTTCGGGGAACTCGTTCTCTATTCTCTCAATCAAGGTATCGCCATCATCGCCTAACAAACTTTCGTTATCAGCCACTATCAAAGCATTCAATATAGTTTTTGCTTCTTCTATTGAAATCTCCATTGTTTACATCCTAGTTGCCAATGTAACTTAGCAGGCCATTGTCCTTATTCCT
>JAUXIH010000034.1 GCA_030621105.1 Dehalococcoidia bacterium
AGATGTTTGATGTCCCGATCCAGTGCTTTCACCTTGTCTGGTGCGCTTTCCATATCGATACGAAGTTTGCTGGCAGCTTCGTCAATTAAATCAACCGCTTTATCAGGAAGAAATCTACCGGATATGTATCTTTGTGATAGCTTAGCAGCAGCGATAAGGGCGGAATCATCTATCTTTATTTTGTGGTGAGCTTCGTAGCGAGGGCGAAGCTCCTTGAGCATTTCTACGGTAGTCTCGACATCGGGCTCTCCAATGAATACTGGTTGGAATCGTCTCTCCAGTGCGGCATCTTTTTCGATGTGCTTGCGGTATTCGTCGAGAGTTGTAGCTCCAATACACTGGAGTTCGCCACGGGCCAGCGCAGGCTTAAGGAGATTGCTGGCGTCCATGGCACCTTCAGCAGCACCAGCTCCCACTACGGTGTGAAGCTCATCAATGAATAGTATTATCTCTCCACTTGCCTGGCGAATTTCATCCAGTACCGCCTTCAATCTCTCCTCAAATTCTCCCCGAAACTTACTACCTGCTACTAGAGATCCCATGTCCAGCGCAATTACCTTTTTGCCCTTGAGGGAATCCGGTGTATCTGCAGAGGCTACTTTTTGAGCCAGCCCTTCAGCAATGGCGGTTTTACCCACACCGGCATCACCAATGAGTACGGGGTTGTTTTTGGTGCGTCGCGAAAGTATTTGTATCACACGTTTAATTTCCTGCTCCCTGCCAATTACTGGGTCGAGCTTCCCGTGGGAAGCCATATCCGTGAGGTCGTGTCCATATTTCTGCAGAGAGCGATATTTACTTTCTGCTTGGCGGTCGGTCACGCGGTGGGTGCCACGAATCTTTTGCAGTGCTTGGTAGATTCGCTCTTGATTAACGCCAGACTGGTTTAGTATTACAGATGCTTCTCCCTTTTCCTCGCCAGCGATGGCGATGAGTAAGTGCTCGGTGCTGATATATTCATCTTTTAATCGATCTGCTTCACGTCGGGCATTTTCCATTAAATGAGTGATACGAGGAGTCATGTATATTTGCGTTACCTCATAAGTTATCTGTGGGAGTTTTTTTAAGGCTTCCCTTACCTTATTTTTTATTAGATCAGGGTTTACTCCTAATTCATGCAGTATCTCTCTGGTTATACCTTTGTCCTGTTCCAGTGAAGCAAGTAAAATATGTTCCACATCCCATTGGTTATGATGATATTGCTGAACTAGTTGTTGGGATATGGCTAATACTTCTTGTGCTTGCTCGGTAAATTTTCCTGGCTGCATGGCCCACTCCTCTCCTTTTCCGTTATTCTACCATATGGAAGCCTCTTGGTTGGCATAGTAGGTATGGAGCTAATCTAGGATGGTTATGATGCTGCTATTAAGCAAGGAGGTATTTGTCATGTTGATAAAGTGCGACTATGGGCTCATATAAGTAACTGGGAATTTCTGCAACTTATGTGAGAAATGCTCGTTGGGGGGTCACTTGTTTGGATTTCAGGGCCGCACCGAGTGAAGGTTGCCAGTAGAGAAAGCCGAGGGTTATACTAGGAGGTTATGAAAACCAAACGGGATTACTATGATGTGCTGGGTATATCGCGGCATGCCAGCCAAGACGATATCAAGAGGGCATTTCGTCACCTAGCTTTACGATATCACCCCGATCGCAATTCTGAACCTCAAGCGGAGGAGAAGTTTAAGGAGATTAACGAGGCCTACCAAGTTCTCTCTAACCCCCAGAGTAGGGATAGCTATGATCGTTATGGTCAGGTGTTTACTGGTGATACGGAAGGATTTCCTGGTTTTGGTGGTTTTGGCGATATATTCGAATCATTTTTTGGTGGTTTTGGTACTGCTAGAACTGCTCCGCAGCAGGGGGATAGTTTAAGGACGCATGTCTCTCTCTCCTTTGAGGAAGCAGTTTTTGGCTGTAGAAAAGAAGTTCCAGTACAACGTGTTGAAGTTTGCCCTGTGTGCCATGGTATAGGTGGCGAGCCAGGAATAAAACCTCAAACGTGTCCTGTATGCCACGGTGCTGGCCGTGTCAGGAAAGTGAGGCAGAGTTTTTTTGGTAGTTTCACCAATGAAACTGTTTGCCCTCGCTGTGGAGGCAAGGGATCTATTATAACCAATCCCTGCAAGCGGTGTCATGGAGAAGGCAGAATTGAAGTAGAACGTAAACTGGAGGTGAACATCCCTGCTGGTGTAGATAATGAATACCAGCTTCGGCTCTCTGGGGAGGGGGATGTGGGGTCGTATGGTGGGGCGTTTGGCGATCTCTATGTTGATGTCTCTGTAGAGCCGCACCCCCTGTTTGGACGGGATGGAGTTGATATCTTGTATGAATTGCCGATGAATTTTGCTCAACTAGCCTTGGGTGCTGAAGTAATGGTGCCTACGCTTGATGGGGACCAGAAGTTAAAAGTACCCTCTGGAACACAAAGTGGCAAGGTATTTCGTTTAAAGGGAAAGGGAGTTCCGCGCCTGAAGGGTAGGGGAAGGGGTGACCAGTTGGCCAGAGTAAGGGCGGTTACTCCGGAGTCCCTGGATAAAGAGCAGCTCCATATTTTTGAAGAGCTAGCCAGAGTGCTGACTAATCCGAAATAGACGTGTCACCGCATTTATGAACCCAGATATTGTTCTTGCGCTAATTGTCCTAATCTTGCGACTGTCTGAGATATAGGAAAGTTTTCAAACAGGATTTCATAGATAAGATTGGATATGGGCGCCTTCAAGTTTTCCTGCTGCGTTAATTGATGAACTGCCATGGTAGTGTATATTCCCTCGGCTACTTGTGACATGGATGAGCGCACTTCATCCAGGGGGTAACCTTGCGCTAGTTTATGGCCGGCGTAATGATTGCGACTAAGGTCACCAGCGCAGGTTGCTATCAGGTCTCCCAGACCAGCCAGACCGTAAAAGGTATTGACTCTAGCCCCTAACGCTAACCCCAGGGATATAACTTCATTCCAGCCCCAGGTTATGAACGCTGCCTTGGTGTTATCTCCCATGTTTAAACCATCGAGTATTCCCGCACCCAAGGCGATTATATTTTTTAAAGCTCCACTCAGCTCAACGCCAGTAATGTCATCGGTGGTGGATATGAGGAATTTAGGAGAACTGAGTATTTTGCTGGCCTTTTTTGCTATGTCCATGTTGGCGGCAGCAACAATGGATGCTGCAGGAAGGCCCTGAGCAATCTCTCTGGCCAGATTGGGCCCGGAGAGTGCGCATATCTGTTGCCTCAGTTCAGGAGCAACTTCATCTTCTATCACCTGCGACATTCTTTTCCCAGTCTCCGTCTCTAAGCCCTTGGCTGCGCTCATCAATATCATTGATTGGGATAAGTGCTTCTTGGTGCGGAGAACATTTTCCCTAAGTTTTTGTGATGGGACTACCCAGATTACCAGTTCAGAATCTTTGAGAGCTTCATCAGCATTACTGGTGGAAGAAAAGACATGTGCTTTCTGATTTACTTTCTGAGCTTCGGTTTCGGTGCGGGCGAGTAACTTGACCTCAACCCCGTTGTTGCCCAACAAGGAACCGAGGGTGTTTCCCCATGTAGTGTTGCCGATGATGGTAGTCTTATGCACTAGGGGAAGCTATAAAATCCTTTCTCCCAACCGGCGTTCTGTGCCTTGGCGTAAGCGAGCCATGTTATCTCGGTGCTGGTAGATAACCAGCCCAATAGCGGCCAGGCAGTAAGCTAGATAGATGGGAGGCCAGTTGTAGATAATTGTTAGTGGGACTAACATGCACCAGGTGGCAATGACGCCTAGAATGGAGCCTAAAGACATGTGTTTACTGCGCAGTGCTGAGATAGCCAGTACTTCACCACCAAATAAGGCTAGTGGTGGGGATATTGCAATGATTGTGCCGAAGAAGGCAGTTACGCCTCGTCCGCCCTTAAATTTGGTGAATATGGGCCAAGTATGTCCTGCAACTGCTGCCAATCCTGCCATTACTTGGGCGGCCTGCCATTCGACAGGGACTCCAGCTATGCTTATCAAGCTAGAGCCCACAATCACCTTTGCTAATAATACCGCGCCTGTTGCCTTCGATACGTCACATATAATGACCAGAAGGCCTGCTTTGGTTCCCGCGGCTCGCAGCACATTGGTAGCCCCAGTTTTACCGCTTCCATAGTTTCTTATATCGATATTGTTCTTGAGTTTAGCTATTATGAGGCCAAAAGGAATGGAGCCTAGAAGATAACCAATTAACACTACAGCGATAAATTTAGCAATTATCATGCATACACCGCCTTTTTCCTCTTGCTGTTTTTGTGGGCAGCCTTGGTGAAAATTATTCTCAAGGGGTTGCCATAGAGGTCAACCCCTTGGCGAAGCTGATTGGTCAAGTATCGTTGATAAGAAAAGTGAACTAGGCGCGGGTCATTAACTCTGATAATGAATGTGGTAGGTTGGTACCGGTCCTGGTATGCCTCGGTGAGATGTAATTGTCGAGTGCCTCGGCGAGGAGGAGGATATACGCTAATTGCCTTATGGATTAATTCCTCTACCGTTGATTGTGGCAGATGGTGCTGCCTTTTTTCCCATATTTGCCAAGCCTCGGGCAAGATATGGTTTACCCCACTGCCTGACTTGGCTGACAGGTACAGCGTGGGAATATAGGACATGAAATTAAGCCTGTGATTCAACTGCTGCTTGAATTCCTGTCTATCATCTTGAGGGATAAGGTCCCATTTATTAACTATTAGCACCATGCCTTTCCCCATATCTATTATATATCCTGCAATATGCATGTCTTGGGCAGTAATGAATTGAGTGGCATCAACTAACAGCAGCGCAACGTCACATTGGTCAATTGCTTGAAGCGTGCGTAATAGGCCATAGTAATCAATTCCGGGGCTAGTTCTTCCGCGTCTTTTTATGCCTCCGGTGTCAATCAGTAGGGCTTTTTTATCATCCCAGTGTATTGTGGTATGAATAGAGTCGCGGGTTGTCCCCGGTGAGGCGTCGGTGATAGCTCTTTCCTCGCCCAGTAATTTATTTAGCAGTGTTGATTTGCCAACATTGGGTCTCCCAACAATGGCTAGTTTAGTTTCCTCCATTTTTATTGGAGTAGTATGCGAGTGTGGTATATAGCTCAACACGGTGTCCATAAGTTGCATTATGCCCCGGTTGTGATAGGCACTGATAGGTATTGGGCTGCCAAATCCTAGGCGGTAAAAATCAGTTATGTTTGTGTGTGACGATGAATCCATTTTGTTTGCCACCAGCACTATGGGTTTATTGGCGACGCGCAACATTTCAGCTAAGTCTTCGTCAGCGGGGATGAGCCCATCTTTAACGTCTACCATGAAAAGAATGACATCTGCCTGAGCGATGGCCACCTCTGTTTGCTGTTTAGCCATTTTATCTAGGGGGGTCGGTGGTCGTATTTGCCAGCCACCAGTATCAACCAGTGTTAGTTCATTTCCCTGCCAGGATACAGAGGTATCGATGCGATCCCGGGTGGTTCTAGGTATATCAGCGATGATGCTTAATCTGTGGCCCACAAGGCGATTGAGCAAGGTTGATTTTCCCACATTGGTTCTACCAACAATAGCTACGATTGGCTGTGTCATCTTTACTTACACTAAATTGCTTGGGGAAAGAAGCTTGATCAGTAGGGCCTTCTCCATGTGCAACTTATTTTCTGCTTGGTCAAAGACTACTGATTGGGCTTTATCTATCAGCCTAGTGGATACCTCCTCGTTGTTATGAGCCGGCAAAGGATGCATGAACAAAGCAGCACTTTTTGCCGAGTCTAGTAATTCATTATCTACCTGATATTGAGAAAAGGCAAGACGGCGTTTCTTTGCTTCTGCTTCTTGTCCCATGCTTGTCCATACATCAGTGTAGACTATGTCAGCCCCCTTGACTGCCTCGTAGGGGTCGCTGGTCAAGTTTATTTCGCTGCCGCTAGCGGCAGCGAACTTTTTTGCCCGTTGTAGTAGAGAGTCCTTGATTTCGTAACCAGGGGGTGAGGCGAAATGAAAGTTTATACCGCTTAATGTGGCTGCCAACAGTAAGCTATTGGCAACGTTATTTCCATCTCCGACAAACGCTAGGATTAACCCGTGGAGCTTGCCTTTCTTTTCATATATCGTCAGGAGGTCAGATAAAGCTTGGCAGGGATGTTCCAGGTCAGACAGAGCATTTATCACTGGGATAGTTGAGTGTTGTGCTAGGGTGGTGACAGTTTCATGGGAAAAAGTCCGAGCAGTGATGCAATCGACGTATCGACTAAGCACACGGGCAACATCAGGTATTGATTCTCGTTGCCCCAGGCCGACTTCTGCCGGAGATAGGTAGACGGTGTGTCCTCCTAATTCATGCATGGCGATATCGAAGCTTACTTTGGTGCGTAGCGATGGTTTTTCAAATAGTAAGGCCAGCGATTTCCCCGAGAGCAAATCGCATGGGCCTCGCTGCTTCAAGCTCAAGGCTTGCTGCAACAGGCTTTCAATCTCCTCGCGGGTGAGATCAGATACTGAAAGCAAATCCTTTTTTATAGGAACACTCATCTTTAGTGTATTATACTACTATAGGAATGTGGGTCATAGTGGGTGATATTTAGCATGGGAATAGATTCGATTAGCAAGGAATTAATCTTATTGTTCGATGGCCATGCCGTGCTGTATCGTGCCTTCCATGCTCTGCCTCCCTTAACAGTCCCGAAAACAGGGGAGATGATAAATGCCGTCTATGGCTTTGCCAGCACAGCACTTAAAGTTCTTGGAGAATTTCACCCTACATACTGGGCTGTTGCCTTTGATCGCCCTACACCCACTTTCAGACATGAACAGTTCAAGGAGTACAAGGCACAGCGTCCTGAAATGCCTCAGGAATTAAAGAGTCAGATGGGGCGGGTTCACCAGTTGGTGGAAGCTTTTAATGTGCCCATATTTGAGGTCGATGGGTTCGAGGCAGATGATGTTCTGGGGACATTGAGTAATCAAGCCAGAGATAGTGGAGTGGATGTTATTATCGTTACTGCCGATAATGATATGTTGCAACTAGTGCTTCCCCAGGTGAAGGCTCTGGTTCCTGGTCGGGGCCTTAATGATGTTGTACTGTATGATGAAGAAGCAGTATATAACAAATATGGAGTAGAACCTGAGCAGGTGATCGACCTTAAGTCGTTAGTTGGTGATGTTTCCGACAATATACCGGGAGTGCCAGGTATCGGGGGAAAGACGGCAGCCAGGTTGCTGCAGACATATGGCAACCTGGAGCAGGTCTACGTTAACATTGAGGCTGTTGTACCAGCGAAATTACAGTTAGCCCTGCGACAATACCGAGATCAGGTCTTCCAAAATAAAGAGCTTGTTACTATAGTCAAGAATGTCCCCATCACATTAAGTTTGGATGATTGTCGAGTAAATCGCTATGAGCGGAGCAAGGTGGCACAATTGTTTCGGGAGCTCGGGTTTGCCAAGTTGTTTTCTCGTTTACCTCGGCAAGTAGATGAAGAAAAGCATACAGTAGTTAATCAGCTTACCTCTGAGTCGAAGGGGCAAATCATTGCCACTGAAGCTGATTTACATAAGCTGATAAAGGGACTGGAAGCAACATCTATTTGTGCCATAGATGTTGAGACCTCGCGAATGGAGACCAGGACAGCGGAAATAGTTGGCTTGGCAATTTCCTCTGCTAAGGAGGAAGTATCTTACATCCCTGTGGGGCATGTCACCCTCGGTGATGCCAAACAGTTGCCGCTGATCCATGTTATATCTGCGTTAAAGCCCATTCTGGAAGACGGCAGCAAGGAGAAGATTGCTCACGATGGCAAGTTCACCATGCGCATCTTGGCCAGTTATGGGGTTGAAGTTAAAAACGTGAGTTTTGATACCATGATTGCGGCATATTTGCTCGGGGAGAAAAACCTGTCTCTCGGAGTCATGGCTTTTAACCGTCTGGGCATGGAGATAATGTCCCTTGATGAGAGATCTGGAACGCGAAAGAAGAACCACCAGATATGCTTGATGGATATAAGTCAGGTTGCTGACCATGCCTGTAGTAATATTTCTGCTATCTGGAGGCTGCATGACCTTCTATCGCAGGAGCTGCATCAAAAAGGCCTATGGAAACTTTTTAAGCAGGTGGAGATGCCTTTGCTTCCTGTGTTGGCTACTATGGAGAGACGTGGTATTTCCTTAGATGTTAATTTGCTGGAGAAGATGTCTGTTAGATTGGGTAATGACTTACTGAATCTGGAGGCAGAGATTTATAACAGTATTGGACACAGATTTAATATTAATTCTCCTAAACAATTGGCCAGCGTGCTGTTTGAGGACCTCAGGTTGCCTCAGTCACGCAAAACAAAGGGGAGCTATTCTACTGAAGCTTCAGTGCTCAAAAAATTAATAGATGTGCATCCGGTGGTGGCACTGATTCTGGAATATCGCCAACTGAGCAAACTGAAATCGACATATATTGATGCCTTGCCGCTACTGGTCGATTCTAAAACAGGGAGACTTCATACTACTTTCAATCAGGCGGGCACTACGACGGGGCGGCTTTCCTCTAGTGAGCCCAACTTACAGAATATCCCTGTGAGAGGTGGTCTGGGAAGCCAGATCAGGCAGGCATTTGTAGCATCCCCGGGATCGTGTTTACT
>JAUXIH010000110.1 GCA_030621105.1 Dehalococcoidia bacterium
TTATGCAACGTCAGGCATATGTGAGCCTGCCTTTAGGGATTGGTATTTCTCGTCCTAATTCTCTAGCAGCTTCTAACCACTCGGATAGAATCACCTGGACATTTCGAAGCGCTTCTTCGTAAGTTGCCCCATCAGCCATACATCCTGAAAGTTCGGGAACTTCAGCTATATATGCCTGGTCTTCGTCACTCCAGTGGATAATCACTTCATATTTATACATCTTCGCTCTCCCTGTGGAGCTTGTACTTCAAAATTATATTCCGTACCTGGTTAATATAGTGTATCTCCTGGAAGAGGATTATGATGGAGATTTTGGGATAAGCTCATTTCTTAGTTTCTCTAGCTCCTCTAGAGAAAGAGCTAAGTCAAATGTGCCTGCCTCATGGCGCAAAGCCTCCAAATTCTTCCTGCGAATTAACTCTTCCAGCCCGCTTGTGATAGCTTGTTTCTTAGTCCTGGCTCCGCTCGCTTTCATTGCCTCATCCAGCAATTCATCATCAATAACAACGGTTGTTTTTGCCATACTTAACCTCTATTTTTATGCTCTCCATTTGGATAGCATGGTTATACATCTCAAGAATATGGATGTCAAGAGGGCCAATTACCTATTATGTTTCACCCTATGGAGCTTGTACTTCAAAATTATACTCCGTACCTGGTTAATATAGTATGTCATTCGATAACCAAGGTATCCCGAATAGCATCATCAGGAATCCCTCGCAAGGCATCTTCTAATCTGTCTTGAAGAATAAGTTTAATAGCCTCTTTTAAGCTTTCCGAGCATTCCTCTATCGTTTCACCTTGCCCATTTGCTCCGAGAACCTCGGGGCAGTATCCGATGTAGTACTTTTCCCCTTTCTCATAAATCGCAGTAAAACGAGTTGACATGGCCTCCTCCTTTTTTATTTGTAGGATAGGACGGTGAGCACTATTGTGTCAACTGTAGCATTAACGATTGAAATTTATCATGGGTTCTTCCTCAATCTTAAAAATAGTTCTCTCCTCCAGTTTGGCAAAGCTATGGCTAACCGCATGCGGATTCAGAGGGTTTTTATCAGGATTTGAGAACACAAAATCATCCCTGGTTATGTGAAATATAGGGTTATACTACTTGCCACTACTTGACCAGGAGCAAGAAATAGTTCATACTTCAGTATGAATATGGTATGAAGAGGTGGTTACTATGACTAAAACAAGCAAGATTGCGATCAGTATTCCTAAAGAAGTGCTTGCCGCTGTAGAAAGAGAAAGACAGGAGAGCGGCGAGAGCCGTAGCCAGATATTCCGGCGCGCTGTAGACTTGTTATTGCGTCAGCAAAGAGAAAGGGAAATGAGCGAGAAGTACATGCGCGCTTATCAACAGATACCTGAGACCAAGGAAGAAGTGACTGCTGCCCGTCGTGCTGCCAGCACTATCCTGGCTGAGGAGCCCTGGTAGTGAGAAGAGGGGAGATATGGTGGGCAGAACTGGAGCCGCCGGCGGAGAGACGTCCGGTGGTGCTTCTCTCCCGTGACGAGGCATACAGCGTTCGCTTGCTGATTATTGTAGCGCCGGTTACTACTCGTATTCGCCGCACACCTTCAGAAGTGCCTTTAGGCATTGATGACGGGATGCCGCAAGATTGTGTTGCCAATCTGGATACCATCACCACGATTCCAAAGGATTGCCTCCAGAGCCGTATAACCACGCTCAGTACTAAGAAGCTGAGGGAGGTCGAAGCAGCGATTCGTTTCGCCCTGGGTATGGAGCAATAGGGGAAAGAACCAGGTCAAAATCAATAACAACGGTTGTTTTTGCCATGCTTAACCTCACTTGTTAATCAATGGAAACACAACCTTACATGCTACAATACTATGTGAGTTATGTAATTCCCAGCAAGTCTGGCAATGAAGGATGGCCAGGTGGTTTATAGGATAGTGATTGAAAAAGGTGAAGATTTCGGCTATGTAGCACATTGTCCTGCTATTCCAGGTTGTCACTCTCAAGGAAATACTATAGAAGAAGCAATCGAGAATATCAAAGATGCTATTAGAGGCTGCTTGTCTGCTTTGGATGAGGGTTTGATTACCGAGAGAAGAGAGCTGGCTTCGATCGAGATAGCAGTCTAATGGCAAAGTTGCCAGTAATTTCAGGGAAGGAAGCAGTTAGCTCCTTCAAGGATGGCGCCAGGATAGCCTGGGCACTGCTGCGCAGGAAAGTGTAAAATTACCCGGCATGAAGATAGTGATATTCACTGACACCCCGGCACAGGTTCACGAGTTCCGAAATGTTGCGCGGGAGCTACAGCACCGGGGGCACCAGGTCAGGATACTTGCCCGCCAGTACGAGTCCACCACGGCATTACTTGATGCCTATGATATTCCCTACCAGGTTTATGGCACTGCCCGCAAGGCGGGCTACGGACGGCTCCTGGAGTTTATTCCCTATGTGTGGAAGGCGTACCGTCTCTCCCGGAAATTCCATCCCGATATCGTCGTGGGCACCTGCATCACCCAGGTCTATACCGCTAAATTACTGCGAAAGCCCAGCATCATCTTTACTGACACCGAGACGCCCTCACTGGAGCACTTCCTGCTCAAGCCCTTTGTCACCGCTATCTACACGCCGTTAAGCTTCAGAAAGGACATGGGCAAGAAGCATTTCCGCTATGATGGGTTCAAAGAATTGGCCTATCTCCACCCCGATTACTATCAACCCGATGACTCCATCTATGACCTGCTGGGCATTGCCCGTGACCAGAGATATGTAATCCTGCGCACCAACCCCTTTGATGCCTTTCATGACATCGGCGTCTCTGGCTTTTCCCAGGACGATATCCGCCATCTGATCCAGGATATATCGCCCTATGCCCGGGTGTTCATTTCCTCAGACACCAGGTTGGAGCCTGACCTGGAGCAGTATGCCATTGGCATTCCTCCTCACCGCATGCATGACGCCGAATTCTATGCTGACCTGCTCATAGCTGACACCGGGACGATGATAACTGAGGCCGCCCTGCTGGGCACGCCGGCCATTCATTGCAGTGGCTTTGTTGCCAGGAAGTCGATAGGCAACCTGGTGGACCTGGAAGAGAAGTTTCAGCTAACCTTTAACTACAGCCAGCCTGACCAGGCAATTGCCAAAGCCCGGGAGCTTATCCAGCAGCCTGACCTCAAGAAGACATGGCAGAAGAAAAGGCAGAAGCTCCTTGAGGAGAAGATTGATGTCCTCCAGTTTATCGTGGAGAGGATTGAGAGATATGGGAGCAAGTAGGGTGCTGGCAACATTCGCTTTTTTTGTGGAGTGGCGATGAAGATATGTTACGTTGCTGATGGAGCCTCTATCCATACACAGAGATGGGTGAACTACTTCGCCATGCAGGGACACGAGGTTCATTTAATCTGCTGGAAGGTTATGCCTGGTTACAATGACAATGTCCATTTACATATGTTGACCAGGTTAGCCCCACAGGTCTGGGCAGTTTCCCAATATTTCAGTATGCTTCTGTGGATATCTCAGGTTCGCCATTTGGTTCAGAAAATAAAGCCTGACCTGCTGCATGGCCATTTTGTTACTATTTATGGTTTCCTTGCAGCTTGCAGTGGTTTTCATCCATTGGTTGTGAGTGCTTGGGGCAGTGATGTTCTGATTGATCCAGAGAAATCTATAATGAAAAGAAGGTTGGTTAAATATGCTCTTAAGAGGGCAGACTTGATAACCTGTAATGGGAGAAACCTGGAAGTTGCTATTGGAGAGCTTGGAGGAAAGGCTGAGAGAACGCACATCGTCTATCATGGGGTTGACACAAAAAAGTTTACTCCTGCGAGCAACGGTAACAATATCCTGGAGGAGCGATTCGGAGGAAGCCAGTTATGGGTTATCAATATACGGGGGTTTAAACCTGTGTATGATATGGAAACTTTTATCCGAGCGATGCCTCTAGTTTTGAAACA
>JAUXIH010000116.1 GCA_030621105.1 Dehalococcoidia bacterium
GCGGCAGATAAGAATTGCCAGGGCAGGACATTTGCCGTGCTGGAAGGGGGCTACAACCACGATGTCCTCGGCAAGAATGTCGCTGCCTACCTCGAAGGCTTAGCCTAGCGCCCTTACGACCAGCTTTCCCCTGCAGTGTCTCGTGCCTTCTTTTCTTTGCCCTCGTTTATCGCTACAATTAGCGAAATGACATGCTCTGATTATCCGCCACGCCATGTCGCTATTATCATGGATGGCAATGGCCGCTGGGCTGAGCAGCGTGGGCTTCCCCGCCCCCAGGGACACATCGCCGGGGCTGATAACCTCGACCGTGTTATCAGTGTATTCATCCAGAAAGGTATCGCCTATTTAACGCTATATGTCTTCTCCACGGAAAACTGGGATAGGCCCAGGCCTGAGGTGGAAGGCATAATTGGCCTCATTGCCCTGATAATCGACCGCGAGGTCGAGTTTATGCAGCGGTCCGGCATCAGGCTGTTGATCTTGGGAAATCTGGGACGGGTACCCTCCGCCTTACAGGAAAAAATACGCTCGGCCATTGAGCTTACCCGAAATAATAAGGCCATAACCCTGTGTATCGCCTTCGACTATGGCAGTCGTGCCGAGATCATCGCCGCGGCACAGAGCATGGCGCAGCAGGGCAGGCAAGACATTGATGAGCATAGCTTCAGCCAGCACCTGGCCACCGCCGGCATTCCCGACCCCGACCTCATCATCCGCACCGGCGGCGAGATGAGGCTGAGCAACTTTCTCCTGTGGCAGTCGGCATACAGTGAGCTATATTTCACCCCGGTACTGTGGCCGGACTTCGGCGAGGAGCACATCGACCAGGCGCTCGACGATTATCGCCAGCGCCAGCGCCGTTTCGGCAGCGTGTAAAATGGTACACGAAATAGCTCTCATACTGGCAGCCACGCTCAGCCCCTTCAGCGAGCTCCGTGGCGGCCTTCCCCTGGCGCTGTCGTTGGGAATGGACCCCGTGCTGGCTTACTTCCTCACGGTCGGTGCCAACATTCTGCTGTTCTTCCCGGTGTTCTTCGTGCTGCGCTGGTTTTATGACAGCCTGCTGTGCCGAATTCCCCTGTTTCCCCGCTACCTCCAGCGCCTGCGCACCAGGACACAGCCTAAAGTCACAAAATATGGGCGCCTTGGTTTCACGCTGCTTGTTGCCATTCCTCTGCCTCTCACTGGAGTATATACTGCTACCATATTAAGCTGGATGCTGGGCATGGACTGGAAAAAGTCCTTTCCTGCTATTGCCTTAGGGGTACCCATTGCTGGCATAATAGTGCTGGCGGTCACCATGGGCGTGATCCATGGCTGGAATATGTTTGTTGTGAGGTAATTATGGATGATACTTATGATGTAATTATCATCGGCGCTGGCCCCTCGGGAAGCTATCTGGCCGCCCAACTGGCGCACATGAGCTATCGTGTTCTTGTCCTCGAGCAGAAGAGCGCTGCCGGCCAGGATGCTTGTTGCACCGGCATCATCGGTGCCGAGGCCTACCGGAGTCTTTTTCTCGAGGCCAAAATCTACCGCAAGGCACGCTCGGCCAAATTCTTTGCCCCTTCGGGGGACTTCTTGCGACTGGAGAGGGAGGAGACCCAGGCATATATCGTTGACCGTTCCAGCCTGGACATCAGCTTGTATCAGCGTGCCGAGGGAGCCGGCGCGGAATTTCGGTTCAACACCGCCGCCAAGGTTGTCACCCCTGCCGAGAAGAGCATCTCGGTAAGGGCGGAGTCTGAGAATGAGAGATTGGAGTTCACTGCCCAGGTAGTGGTTCTCGCCTGTGGTTTAACCTGCCGCTTTCCCCAGGAACTGGGGATGGGGAACATTGCTAACTTTGCCTATGGCACACAGGCCGAGGTTCCCCTGAATGATATCGACGAGGTAGAGGTGTACTTTGACCAGGAAAGATATCCGGACTTCTTTGGCTGGCTGGTGCCCACCACGGAAGGTCATGGCCTCGCCGGCCTTATCACTGATGAGAAGCCGGTGGAATATTTGAATGACATGCTGACCCACCTCGAGGAGCAGGGCAAAATCGTTCCTGCTGATCACCATGCCTGCGTGGGGCTCATTCCCTTTGACACACTGCCAGAAAGTTGCAATAACCGGGTGATAGCGCTGGGAGATGCTGCCGGCCAGGTCAAGCCGACCACCGGCGGCGGCATATACTATGGCATGCTGTCGGCGCAGATTGCGGCCCAGACATTACACCAGGCATTCAGTGAAAGTGATTTCTCCGCCGGCATGCTGTCCTTCTATGATGATGGCTGGCATCGCCGGCTGGATAACGAGCTCAAATCGGGCTATCGCTCTCGTCGCCTGTACCATAAGTTAAAGAACAAGCAGCTGGATCGCTGGCTCCAGGCGGCCAGAAAACAGGATTTGCCGCGCCAGGTGGCTGAAGGCCAGGACTTTTCCTTTGACTGGCATAGCGCTGTGGTAATGAAAATCGTAAAGGGGCTGTCGCTAAATCCCATAGAGCTCCTCAGGATGATGCGGGAATAAACTCTTGCAGGGTGAATTATGCCTTCCATAGCGATTATACTGCCGACGCTCAACGAGGAGCAGACCATCGCCCGGGTTATCGACGACATTCCCCGGGAGAAGCTGGAGCAACAGGGCTATTCCATGGATATCATCGTGGCTGACAGCTCCAGCGACGACAGCACCACCAGCATCGCTCAGGACAAGGGAGCCAGGGTCATCGTTGACCCTCAGCGCGGCAAGGGGCGGGCCGTCCGTGCTGCCCTGAAACAGATCACGGCGGACTATGTATTCATGCTCGACTCTGATTACACCTATCCCGCTGGCTACATACCGGACATGCTCCACATCCTGGAGAGCGGCTCGGCCGTGGTTATCGGCTCTCGCCTCAAGGGAGAGATGGAGAAGGGCGCCATGAGCCGCCTCAATGTTATTGGGAACCACCTGCTCACGTTGCTGGCCAGGATGCTGTATGGCAGCAACATCAGCGACCTGTGCACCGGCTACTGGGGCTTTCGCGGCGAGGCCATCTCCCGGCTGGAGCTATCCGCCAACGGCTTTGACCTTGAGGCCGACCTGTTCACCCAGGCCAGGAAGAAAGGCTATGCCATCGCCGAACTGCCCATCCGCTACCGCAGCCGCCCCACCCCGGCCAAGCTCAGCTCCTTCAGGGATGGCGCCCGGATAGCCTGGGCACTGCTGCGCAGGAAAGTGCTAAGAAGCCTTTAGGTATCAGCAGCTTGTGCTACGCCGAAGTTTTCGACACAAACGAAATTGTGAAGCAATTTGGGCATTAGCCATTTGTGGCATATTAACTAGAGTTGGGGGCTTGTTTCTAATTTTCTGATTGTTTGCCGGGCAGGGGTATTTCTAACCGCTTACAGATCTTTTCCACTAGCCGATTATCAACTTCAACATGCCGAGGAACGGCCTCCACTATACCATTAGCAGGGTTCTCATAAAGAGAATGCCTTGCCCCTTCTCGTTTAAGAATGCATCCGTAAAATCGTAGGTGGCGAAGAAACTCACGTCGTTTCATTCGATAACCAAGGTATCCCGAATAGCATCATCAGGAATTCCTCGCAAGGCATCTTCTAATCTGTCCTGAAGAATAAGTTTAATAGCCTCTTTTAAGCTTTCCGAGCATTCCTCTATCGTTTCACCTTGCCCATTTGCTCCGAGAATCTCGGGGCAGTATCCGATGTAGTACTTTTCCCCTTTCTCATAAATCGCAGTAAAACGACTTGACATGGGTTCCTCCTTTACTCCCTATAGTTTTTGCATTCTCTCATATCTATG
>JAUXIH010000145.1 GCA_030621105.1 Dehalococcoidia bacterium
AGAAGCTTGTCTCCAAAGACGATGATTCTTATATTGCCAATTCCGGCGTAAGTTACCGAACCGCTGACCGGGTCGACCTCGGCAATGCCCATAACTACCCCCCGTGTATGGCGCAGAGCCACATCCCCACCCGTGAATATCTCCTGAAGGGGCTGGTCACGATGAAGGTCAACGTAATCAATAGCCGCCCTGGCCGCTTTCTCGGCTTCTTGGCCATGGCCCAAACCATCTACGACACAGAGTAGCCATTTCTCGCCTATCTGCCAGTGCGCGCAGATATCGCCGTGGTGAGGAGAGTCGTTCAGCGCGTACTGGGCGATGGCTACTACGGGCATGGCTGCCACTTCTTGGCTACGATTCGCGTTCCGTCTCCCACCCGGGAGGTAATTTCAAACTCGTCCATCAGCCGTTCTGTCCCCGGCAATCCTCCACCCAGGCCCCGGTTAGTGGTAAAGCCATCCTGCATTGCCAGCCTGACATCGGGGATACCCGGCCCATCGTCCTCGGCGATTACCTCCAGCCCGACAGCGCCCGGTTTGTTAAGCACGGACAGCGTTATCGTGCCGCCCCTGTGGGCATGGAAGAAGAGGTTACTGGCCATCTCGGATATGCTGGTGGCAACACATGCCGCATTAGTCCGGTTGAAGCCCACCTGCACTGCCAGTGCTTTCCCCTCCTGGCGCGCCCGGGCAATATGGTGTTCCGTGGTCACTTCAATGCGGAGCGGGGCTGCAGGAAATTCTAATTCAGTTAATTGAATTACGTTGCACCTGCCTTATCAACAATGATACGGCTAATTCCCATATCATATATCATTGGTATCACACCCAGAGACGCCGGGACACGGCTATGGATACCGTGGTGCCATGACCGGGCCGGGATTTTATCTCAAAATCCTCCACCAGTCTTTTAACTCCGGGCAGTCCCATGCCCAGGCCGCCGCTGGTGCTGAAACCATCCCCCAGCGCTTCTTCAATATCGGCAATGCCGGGTCCATTATCCGAAACGACGACCCGAATCCTGACATAGCCTTTGTTCTTTTCACCGGTAATAGTGACCGTCCCCTTGCCCGCGTACTGGATGATATTACGTGTCAGTTCCGAGACAGACGTGGCGATGCGGGTCTGGTCAGCCAGGGTCATACCAAGCGCGTGGGCGGTATCCCTCACGCTCTGGCGGGCACGGATAATATCGGCTAAACCGTCAATCTGTATAACCGCCGTATCCATCAGGAGGCTCCCCGCTCTTCAATAAGCTTTCGAAGCCGGTCAATGCCCTGCTCCAGGTTAAGGGTCATCTCTACCCCGATGAGCTTGCGCCCCATCTCCACCAGGGTCAGCGCCACCGCGGGGCGCATGCCGGCAATAACACACTCCGTGCCCAGCATCCGCACCATGTTGGCGGTGTCATTCAGTATCCGCGCCATGAAGGAGTCAACCACATCCAGGGCTGTAATATCGATGACAATCCCACTGGCTTCGGCGCGCAGCACTTCTTCCAGGACATCATTCTGGAAGTCAAGGGCGTCCTGGTCGCTCAGCTCCACCTGGATTGAAGTCATCAGGATATCTCCCTGTTTCAGTATCGGGATTTTCACTACAGCTCTCCTTACGAACGCGATACTACTTCTTTGCCAATCAGTTTATAGGCTTCCACCATGCCGGCGCGCAGCGTCCCCATCGTTTTCACAATAGCGAGGTCAATGCTCAGCTTGGTCATCGTCTGGGCGATGGTCGGGGAGATACCGGTCATTATCACTTCGCAGCCCAGCATCCGGCAAGCCTCCACCGTCTTCAACAGATGAGAGGCTGTCTTGGTATCCATGACTGGCACACCGGTAACATCAAGGAGCAGCACCCGCGATTCGGTCTCAACTACCGCCTGCAGCACTGCCTCCATCATCTGCTGCGCCCGGGGCGTATCGAATGTCCCGATTAAGGGCAGCAACAGCAGTTCATCCCAGACACGAAGGGTCGGTGTCGAGAGCTCCATTATGGAGCGGGTCTGCTGACCGATTACCTCTTCCCTGGTTATGGCGTAGGTCTCAAAGGTCAGGAGCCCCATCTTGACTATTATCTTGCTTATCTTGACTGCTTCTCGATTAAGAAGCTCGGGGTTGTCTCCAATCTCAGCCTGCAGGTACTCCATTATGGCGTCCTGGAGCGAGAATATGAAGGTGGCTGTCTCCGAAGCCGTGAACCCCTGCCGGGCACGCGAGGCGCTGATTTCTTTCAGCATCTCCACGGAGGGCCGCATGGACGGGTGCTCTATGTCGTCATAGACCTCTGAGCGGAAGGCTTCGGTAATAGTGCGCAGGAAATCTTTCGTCTGCGTTTCCAATTGCCCGGTGGTCATCAGCTCCATCGTCCTTGTCCCCGCCAGGGCGCGGATGTTGACCAGCCAGGTTTCAATTATCTCCTTCTGCCTGTAATCCAGTAGTTCAGCAACTGACCTCACCCTCCTTCTTTTCGGTTCTTTAGGCATTTCTCCCTCCTCCTTTTCAGGTTTTCCCTGTAAGACTGCTAATTCATCATGGGTTGACGTTTTGTTTAATCTTTGTCTTGCATTTTGCTTACCCCCTATTAAGAGGTTGTTTTTGCAAATTACTTAACCTGGATATTCTTATTTTTAGGTTATTTCATGTCGGAACTTGAGTTTAGTCTCAATCTGTGCACCTGTCAATATTTAACTCGAGTCTTGTTAATGTTCTGCAATTTTGTCACCATCTAACCATCCCGGCTCCACGCTCACGCGCTGGGAAAAAAGGGGGACGGCATGTTACAATAACACGAATTCGAGAGGCTAGAGAGGGAAATTTGAGCCCAGAGGAACTTATCAGGCTGGGGTTTTCCCCGGAGATGGTGGTAGTTATT
>JAUXIH010000122.1 GCA_030621105.1 Dehalococcoidia bacterium
AATTATAGCTTATTTTTTCCTAACTATACGAGCTAAACGAGACAAAATGCCTCGGCCTGCCGATATTGTCTTTTTAACTAACTGTGACATTCCATTTCCTCCTTCTGTTAATATTATAAACCTCATAAGGTAGATTCTCGACCTTTAATTCATCAGGAAGGCTAGCGTCGTCTGGTTAAATTCATTGGCTTTTTCTATATGTGGACAGTGTCCACATTCATCGAACACCTCTAACTTTGCCTCAGGGATAAGATTACAGGCATCTTGGACATATTCCACAGGTATAACACGATCCTGAATACCATGAATGATCAGAGCGGGTGAGCTAACCAGATGAAGGTTGTTATCCATGAGCATCTCAGGCTTAATGCTCTTGTCTTCAACGTTGCTGCGCAGTATATTTAACAGAGCATCTTTTGTCTTGGGCATCGTTAAGTATTGGTATGCCTTGTTCACTAATTCCTCGGGGACGATGTCAGGGTTGTAGAATGCTCCTTTTGCAGCTGTCAAGATGGCTCTCTTTGTCGGTTGGGCTACAACTTTATTTAACAGCGCCACCAGCCGGTAGAAATAGAATGCTTCTTTGCCACTCAGGCTTGCGCTGTCCACAAGGATAAGCTGGTCTACTTTCTCAGGAAACTTGATAGCTATATTCAAACACAATAATCCACATATGGAATGCCCTATCAAACTGGCGTGCTTGATTTCTAAGGCTTCCATAAAACTAATAGCAAATTTGGTGCCAAAATCCAGAGTATAGCTAACCTTAGGCTCCTGAGATAATCCATGTCCTGGCAAGTCTACAGCATAAAGCGTGTAATATTGGCTCAAGAACTCAATATTGAGGGACCATGTTTCCAGGAATTCTCCCAGGCCATGAAAAAGCAAGAGATTGGGACCGCTGCCTTTGGAGACATAGCGGATAGGAATCCCCTCCACATTAATGTATCTCTCATCCATGGTCAGTCGCCCAGGGTCCATCCTGAATGTGGTAGGCTGGGAATCAATTTATGTATTTGCCCAGAATGCTCATCCAAACGTTTCTTGAAACCCTCGTTTTTTATTATCCCCTCCTCGGCAGGAAGCATGAACTCCACACTTTATCCAGCATTCCCTTAATCATACAGGGTAGATACAAGTTTTTCATCTGTGGAGCACTATTAAAAACCGGCACTTGTTTTTCCTTAATTGCACAATCTAGCATGGAATATCAAGGAACCACAAAGCTATTGAGTTTCGCCGGGCTGGTGCTATGAAATGTAATCTTTTTGATAAACCACCAGGTCGCGAAAAAGCAGTTGATGTAAAACTAGCAGTTGATGTCTGTTTACCGGCAGGAGTTTTTGTTCCGAGTCTCTATAACTAGCCCGGGGCGAGGGGTGGCTTTCTCATATGCTCTGACCTTTTGACCAGTTCTCTTACGTATTCAATAGTTTTTCGGCTTACCCTACTTGCCTCCGCTATGCCTCCTACATCCATGTTTGCTTCCAGTCCGATGAGAACGAGGTCTAGTTTCTCATAGGTAATACCCATGGCGAACTCATCGGTGATTCCGGGGATGAGGTCTGGGCTGGGGGCTTTGCTTATAATCTTCTCCGGAACCTGAAGGAACTTGGCTAGCTGCCTTACCTGTGTCTTATATAGCGGCAGTAGGGGCATAATATCGGCGGCGCCATCACCATACTTCACAAAGAAACCAGTGAGGGACTCGGTCTTATTGGCTGTCCCCACTACCAGAAGGTTTTGATGCTCGGAATAAGAGTATAGCAGCACCATCCTCACTCTGTGCTTCATCCTGTAGTATGCATTAGCCTTCCTAAGGAGCCCGAAACCTGTTCCCCCAAGGCCACTCAGGAACGGTCTTTCACCAGTAACTCCAGTATAAAGCTTGTAGCCTGCCTTAACCGTGGCTGCGGCTATTCCCCTATGGGTAAAGGCAGCCTTTGGTAGATGCTGATAAATGCCCATGTCACTTAGTATTGGCGTCAATTCCACTCTCTCAACCTTCACGCCAAGCTTGTCAGCCTGGAGCCTAGCGTCAGACTCACTATCCGGGTGGCTATCCCTCTCAGGCATAATCAATCCCAGAACCTTACTGGAACCAAGGGCAGCAACCGATAGGGCTAATACCACGCTAGAGTCCAGCCCCCCACTCAAGCCGATAATTACCCCGTCCCGATTAAAGTTATCCGTACTAGTCTTGATGAATCTTTGCAGCTTCTGGCTTAGCCTTTCCGGGTCTATACTTAGCTGGGCAGGGATCAAATTTATTTTTGGTAACTCCTTTCAGTTCTCTTCTTGGGCTTACTCAGAAAGATCTTCACTATAAAAAGCTAGACCAAGCGTGCCTGGGCCAGTGTGGGTAGCAAACACAGGTCCCAGCTCAACAAGGTATAATTCAGCACAGTTGAAGCGGACGCGAACCTCTTTTTCTAATGCCACTGCTTCTTCAAGTGCTCGGCTATGGACAACTGCCCCGTGAATAGTGGTATTCTCGGCTACACGTTGTGCCATAAGCTTCAGCATACATTCTATAGCTTTATTTCTATTTCTCATCTTGGCCAAGACTTTGACCTCACCATCCTTTAGAGCCAGGACTGGTTTAATCTTGAGCACGCTGCTAATCAAAGCCTTTGCGGCTCCAATGCGTCCTCCTTTCTGGAGGTACTTTAGGGTGTCAAGTGTGCCAAAGATATTCATATTGGCGATGAGTCGCTTAATGGTTGCCTTAATCTCGGGTAGTTCCTGCCCCTCCTCAGCAGCGCGGGCAGCATCAAGAACTAACAGGCCCATCCCCATAGAGAGCCAATCCACCACCTCAATCTGAGCCTGAGGAAATGCCGCCCTGGCCACCATAGCTGAATTAACGGTTCCGCTCAGCTTCCCCGAGATATGAATAGAAAAAATAGCATAACCAAGCTGTGTCAGTTCACCATATACCTGGATAAAATCGCTGACCGGGGGTTGGGAGGAGGTGGGGAGTGCCCTGGATTTAGCCAATCTTTGATAGAATTCCTCATTGGTAATGTCTACCCCCTCAGCAAAGTCCTCTGTTCCAAAGATAACCTTGAGTGGAACAACGCGGATATCGTATCTGGCGATTGTCTCCGGTAACAGGTATGCGGTGCTATCGGTAACAATTTTAACCTTTGGGGTCAATCTTACTATTCCTCCTCAATGGAAGGGATTATACCATTTCCCCCGTAGACATATTCTTGCCCATGGCATCGATTTTGAGAGATGCCCATCTTCATCGGTAACCCTGACATGGCTGATTACTGAACGAAAAGCCAGTGTGTTGCCACCTTTAGGGGCTAAGAGTTGAGAGCAACGATTTTGTTCTGAGGCATTCACCACTGCGGGGATAACTTTTCCCAGGCGACGCATATGCCTCTTGACATTTCCTTGCATGGGCACTACTATATTAATGGAGGGTTAGATGGCATACGTGAGGGCGAAACCCAGGGGTCAAAGAGTGTATTACTATCTTGTGGAGAGCAAACGCGAGGGAAAGAAGGTGAGACAGCGAATTATCCGTT
>JAUXIH010000120.1 GCA_030621105.1 Dehalococcoidia bacterium
CCCCTTTGACAGCCGAATTCAATCTGTGCTATATATATTCTGTAATGGCAGCGTAGCTCAGTGGTAGAGCAGAGGACTCATAAGCCTTTGGTCGTGGGTTCAAATCCCTCCGCTGCCACAAAAGTTGGGATTCTAGCTGAAAGCACAGAGGGCCTCCCGCTCAGGGAACTTCTTGAAATGCTACTCGGGGAGGAAGGGAAAAGAAAGTTGAGGCTCCGAGGCATGACCAACGATCAGCTATTTGAGGCTTACGATGCCGAGTTAATCTGCAAGCACCGGTCAGCTAAAGGACTCTATGAGGATCGCCGAGTGCTAAAACACTTTCGAGGCTTCCTTGGTGAATACCCCCCGACCCCGGAGCTAGGCAAGCAATTCCTGAGCCAGTTTGCCAACCGAAAGACAGCAACCTTAGCCCGCTATTTAGCCACTCTCAAAGGCTTCTTCGACTGGTACGGTGAGAAGTTGGATATGCGGGTAAGGCTTCCTCGGACACTGCCGCCATACACCGAGGATGCTGACATCAACGCCTTGCTTCAGGTAATAGAAACAAAGGCAACCCATAAGAGAACAGTAGCACGGGACAGTTTATTGATTCACTTGGCGATGAACACTGGTTTAAGAAGAACAGAACTTAGCAATCTGCGGGTTGGCGATATCCACCTTGACCAGGGTATCTTGATTGTAAAAAGTGGCAAAGGTGAAAAAGACGCCAGTATTCCATTAAATGAGACAATTAGCAACAGGTTGCGCGGTTACATCAAGAATATGGAACCTAAACAGCTTTTGTTTGGGCTAAAGCCTTCCACCATATCGGGTAAGTTCACCTGGTTTAGCCGAAAGGCTGGAGTTGATATCCACTGCCATACTCTGAGGCACGTCTTTGGCACAAAGTTGATTGAGAGGGGAGCTAATCCGGAGGCAGTTAGGCAGCTAATGAGGCATGAGAGCCTAAGTGTCACTCAAAAATATGTTAGCTTGAGTGGTAGGGGTTTGCAGGAAGCCGTCAGTTTGCTGGACGATTATAAGGAACCAATCAGGGGAAAACCTCAAGATATTGGCAGTGGGGAAACTAGGGGCAGGGCGCTTGAGTTTCTGTCAAAGCTCACCACTATGATGAAGGAACATCATCCCAACTTTCATCCGACTGTCGAGATTGTGTCATAACACTCTGTAATCGATTCTAAGCCACCTTAAACCCTTTTTGAGCTTATTATTATACCTTTTTGCGTTCCGCTGCCCCGCCAAAGGCATCACCCAGTAGCCAGAGGCGCAATAACTCTAACGGCACTTCTACGGTTATAAGGAGCAAGTAAGCCTTAATGCTAGCACCGGGCTAGTAGCCGCTGTTATTCTTGGGTATGCCAAACACTATGAGGGCATCACTGTATTGCAATACAGTTCTCTGCCTAACTGCCAGTAAACACCTATTGGTACCCCATATGGTCAAGCCACCTCTACTCCCGAATGCTTAACCCCCAGCCTTACGTTTATTCTTAGGGTAACAATTTAAGCTAATATGCAATGTGAGGTGAGATATGTAGTTTAAGAAGGCGGGATGCCACTTGCCCGATTACAGCTGAGGCTACTCACACGGGAGGGGGGAGGTAAATATTTAAACTAGCGGGAGGAAAAGAGCTAACCCCCTAGTACCTCAGTTTCCTTTGGTAAAGCTCGCCCATACTCTAGTTTCCTTCTCCGGTATTATTCTTGGTTTTCTCTGTCTTCTTACTCCTCATTTTGGCTTCCACTTTTAACCTGCTTCCTCTCCGTTCGCTTCCTCTTCACTCTAGATTGTATCTCTTTCCATCTCTCGAGGTTTGCTCCTCGCCATGCCAGGCACCTCTTTATGTGTTTTGCCTTCTCTTCTAGAGTAAAAGCTTTGTAGGGATGCTTCTTTCTATACTGGCTGCACTCTCTACAGAACCGTGGGTACCCGGGTAGGCGCAGCTTGCCGCATCGCTCGCACTTTCTTGTCTGGGCAATAAGTAGTGGTATTTGCCTGACCTGCTCCTCGGAGTAAAGCCAGTAATGCCCGCGCTTTACCGGGTTGGTAATACCTTCCTTCCTTAGTTGGGCAAGCCACTCCACTGGATATCCCAGTTTAGCGGCAACACTGGCCTCAGATAGTAACGGTTCTTGCGACATCTCACATCTAGCTAAAACCTGTCTTATCCTCTCATGGCTTCTATTAAATATCCGCCCCAGCTGCCTGAGGCTCTTACCCTTGCTTCTCTCACGGACAAGTAGCCCTATGCACTCTGACGAGATTCTATTATTCGCTCTAGTGTGTTCCAAAGTCTTCTGCATTTGACCTCCTTAACATAAGCCATATTTATGGGCTACTTCCCGGAAACCAGTCAAAGAACCCTCCAGGACTTGCTCTTCAACGCAGAAAGCAATACGGAAGTAACCGCTTGTCCCGAAGGCAGTGCCAGGCACAGTAAGTACCAGCTTCTTTCTAAGCTCATCGGTGAACTGGATGTCGTCCACCGGTGATTTAGGGAACATGTAAAAAGTGCCCTGTGGCTTAGCTACGGAATATCCCATCTCAATCAATCGCTGGTAGAGAAAGTCTCTCCTGCGCTGATATTCGCTAATGTCAACACATGCCTGCTGCAGCCTGCCGACTATTCGCTGCACCAATGCCGGTGCGTTGACAAAGCCCAGGGCACGCTGGCAGAAACTAATGGCCGCTGCCAGTTCCGCCCTCTCATTGCATTCCGGATTTAAGGCGACGTAGCCAATACGCTCCCCGGGCAGGGAAAGGTCTTTAGAATAGGAGGTTACCGATATCGTCTGGGGGTGACAGCCAAAGATATAGGAGCATTTTCTGCCATCATAGACCAGCTTTCGATAAGCCTCGTCACTGAGGATAAAGATTTGTGTTCCAAAGAATGATTCCCTCGTATGCACTACCTGCCCCAGGTCATTTAAGTCATCTTCAGAATAGACCGCACCTGTTGGATTATTGGGTGAATTTACAATTATTACCTTGGTTCGTGGCGTAATTGCCCTTTCCAGAGCTTCAAGGTCGGGAATGAAGTTGCTGTCAGTAGGCACAACCTTGGCCACGGCATACCGATTGGCAACATATGGAAGGTACTCGGGAAAGTAGGGGGCAAAGATAATGACTTCGTCCCCCCTGTCAAGCAATGCCCGTAGGGTTATGGCTATCCCTCCCCCGGCGCCGGCAGACATTATGATATCGTCCATGGTGAAAGGCAGCCCTGTCTCCTTAGCCAGGTGGCTTGCTATTTCAGCTCTGGTCTCCGGGTAGCCAGCATTTACCATGTACCGATGCATACCAGGGATGTGGTTGCTGGCCAGCCGCTGCAATTCATGGTAGAACTGGGGTGGTGGTTCCAGTATCGGATTACCGAGAGAAAAGTCAAAGACCTTATCCTCTCCATACTGTTTCTTTAGTGCTATTCCTTCCTCAAATGCTTTCCGGAGAAAGCTGCCCAGCTCCATCTGCTGCAGAATCTCACGAGAGACTATTGTTCCTGTTGCGCGGTTCATAGTTTTTATGGCACCTCCGTAAAC
>JAUXIH010000104.1 GCA_030621105.1 Dehalococcoidia bacterium
ATCGTCGGGCTCGGCGCAGGCAGCCGCGGCTCAGCTTGTCCACGGTATATAGGAATTTACAGCTTTTTAAGAAGCTTGGTTTGGTGAGCGAACATCATTTTGCCGAGGAGCACCATCGTTACGAAGTAAAATCAGCGGTTGAGCATCAGCATTTATTGTGTCTGGGTTGCGGCAAAATTGTGGAATTTGATTGTCCCATGAGCCGGCAGTTCAAGGAGAAAATTGGCAGGGAACACGGCTTTGAAATTACCGGGGTTGAAGTTCGCATGGTGGGCTTGTGCTCCAGCTGCCGCAGTCAGAAGGTGACGAAGCAAGAATAATTTTTTAACGGACTTTTTGCAAATGGGATGCATTACTGATTTAGCAAGACTTACTCGCGCATTTTGTAGATAGGGGATAGGTTGTGATTATGCCTCAAAATAGACGATTGACCTTGGTTCAGATGGAAGCAGGGCAAACCGGCACCGTAGTTCAAATTCTGGGTGGACTGGGCTTAACCCGGCGCCTGGAGGCTTTCGGCATCAGGCCGGGGATGAGGGTAACTAAGATAAGTTCTATGCTGCTTCGAGGGCCAGTTACTCTGCGGGTGGGTAGTGCTCAGGTGGCTATTGGTTTTGGCATGGCTAGCAGAGCGCTAGTCCAAGTGGATATATCCACTTAAGAACTCTTCGAGAAGACAATGCGTATTCTACTCATGGGCAATCCCAATGTGGGCAAAAGCGCCCTCTTTTCCCGGATGACTGGTACGCGCATCATTGCTTCCAATTACCCCGGCACCACTGTGGAATTAACCAAAGGTTATCTGCAGTTGGGTGAAGGGCAAGCCGAGATTATTGATGTCCCCGGTACCTATACCCTTGAGGCAACTTCCAAGGCGGAAGAGGTAGCTGTGGAGATGCTCAAAGATGGGGATGTGGTCATCGATGTCGTTGATGCGACCAATTTGGAGAGAAATCTCAACCTGACCCTGCAGTTGCTGGAAAGAGGTGTCCCGGTAATAGTTGCCCTTAACATGTGGGACGATACCCATCACCGGGGCATAAATCTTGATGTTGCCAAGCTAGAGGAGCTTCTTGGCATACCAGTTGTACCCACGGTGGGGGTAACCGGGCAGGGAGTAAGAGAATTAGTTAGCCGTCTTCCGGAGGCGAGAGCGATTGAAAGTGCCCACTCCAGTAGCGATGAGCGATGGGCAAGGATAGGGAATATCGTCAGTCAAGTGCAATCCTTGAGCCATCGCCACCATACTTGGTATGAGAGTTTGGAAGATGCCAGCAATCATCCGGTGGGGGGAATTTTCATTGCCCTGCTGGTTCTCTTTGCCACCTTCTGGTTCATCCGTTTTCTCGGTGAGGGGCTCATTGGCTATGTAACTGACCCTGCCTTTGAATGGCTGTGGACTCCGCTGCTAATGAAAATGAGCCTTGCTTTAGGCTCTGGTGGCTTTTGGCACGACATCTTAATAGGTAGGCTGATTAACGGCGAAATTGATTATTTTCAGTCGTTTGGTTTGCTTAGCACTGGACTCTACATTCCACTTGCTGCTGTACTACCATATATCGTCTCTTTTTACTTGGCATTGGGAATACTAGAAGACGTTGGTTACCTGCCCCGTTTGGCAGTATTGATGGATAGCGCGATGCATAGATTGGGGTTACATGGTTATGCCATTATACCTACTATCCTCGGTTTGGGGTGTAATGTACCCGCAGTTATGGCGACCCGCATTTTGGAGAGCCGGAGACAAAGGTTTATTGCAGTCACTCTGATTTCTATTGGCGTTCCGTGTGCTGCGTTACAAGCCATGATAATAGGACTGGTTGGGCAGCACGGCGTGCAATATGTAGCTATGGTCTACGGCAGCCTGTTTGTATCTTGGGTTGTTATAGGGCTTATCCTTAATCGCATTGTCAGGGGATTTAGCCCAGAACTCCTAGTGGAGATTCCGCCCTATCGATTGCCCCCATGGCGAGTTGTCGGTGAGAAACTGTGGCTGCGAATACATGGCTTTATTAGAGAGGCTCTGCCCATAGTCCTCGGGGCTGTGCTGGTGGTAAATGTTCTTTACAATTTAGGGGTTTTTGATGTTATTGCCAATATTGCTGCCCCGGTTATTAGCGGGTTGTTGGGGCTGCCCAAAGAGACGATCGTTGCTCTGGTTGTTGGTTTTTTGCGTAAAGATGTAGCGGTAGGCATGTTAGCTCCTTTAGCATTAACTGCTAAGCAGCTGGTTATCAGCAGTACGGTTCTGGCTATGTTTTTCCCTTGTGTGGCTACTTTTGTGGTAATAGCCCGAGAGTTAGGGGCAAGATATATGCTTAAAGCTACTGGAATAATGATAGTGGCAGCACTAATCGTGGGCAGCCTGCAGAATCTAATTTTGTAGAACGGGCAGAATTCACTATACAGCCTTCTTAAACTTGACACTCTGCCTCGGGGTAGTAAGATAAAGAGCCAAAATTGAGATTAGTTTAGAGGAAAATTAGTGAAGCTATCTCACGAAATTGCCTCGGTGGCGGTTAAAGCTTGGCTCAAGGTTTTCACCCGGTGGGAAGTAAGGGGTAAAGAAAATGTGCCCCTGAATGAGCCTCTCATTGTGGTAGCCAATCACGTGCATTTGCTAGACCCACCGTTACTTATACTTAGTCTTCCCCGCTGGATCAGTTTTATGGCGAAGGAAGAGCTTTTCCATTCCTGGTTTTTGGGTCCCATAGTTCGCTGGGCGCAGGCTTTTCCTGTGTACAACAAAGGGACAGTCAAGTATAAAAGGGAAGTGCTTAAGCGGGCCAAGGAGACCTTGGAGAACGGGTTTGTATTGGGCATGTTTCCCGAGGGCACGAGGAGCCGAGGGGGACAGCTTTTGCCCGGCCATCCGGGCTCGGTGATAATTGCGTTGAAAAGCGATGTGTCTATCCTCCCCATGGGCATCATCGGAACAGAGAAACTTAAAGGACTAGGCTGGCTGTGGCAGCGGCCTCAGATAACTGCAAATATTGGTCAACCCTTTAGACTTCCTTCGGTTGATGGCAAGATGAGCAAAGCCAAGATGAAGTTACTGACCGAGTTGATAATGCGGGAAATCGCCGCCCTCTTGCCTCCTGAGTACCGGGGAGTCTATCACGAGGCGGTCGGGTCGCCGATAGGGATTGAGGCGGAGAAATAATATGGAAGTCAGGAAGGCCCGGGCGCTTGGCTTTTGCTTCGGTGTCAGGAGAGCCATCAGAGTCTTGGAGGAAGCAAGTCGTGAGCACGGTGGGATAGAAACCCTGGGGCCAGCGGTACATAACCAACAGGTTGTGGACAGACTCTCTGGTATGGAAATAAGGGTAGCACAAAGCTTGGAGCAGGCCCGGGGTGGAGTCGTTGCCATTACTGCTCACGGTGCGGGTCCTGAAGTATTGGCGGAAATTCGGGCTCGGCAACTCTATGTGGTTGATGCCACCTGTCCCATAGTTCGCAGGGCTCAAAGGAGGGCTAGAGAGCTCTCACGGGCTGGTTTTGGGGTTATTATTTTTGGCGAGGTGACTCATCCCGAGGTGAAAGGTCTGCTTGGCTGGGCGGACAGCAAAGCAGTGGCTGCCCTTGAGGGGGCTGAGTTGACCTCTTTTAGTCCATTGCCCCGTCGCCTGGGCGTCATTTCTCAAACTACTCAGAACCGGTCTGGCTTTGCTCAGTTTGTTGGCGAGCTTATGGCAGTTCTGCCTCCGCGCGTCCGCGAGCTGCGCATCATCGATACCATCTGCCAGGCCACACAAAAGCGACAAGAAGCGGCTACGGAGTTGGCTCAGAGGAGCCAACTTATGGTAGTAATTGGCGGGCGTGACAGCGCTAATACGCGGCGCCTGGCAGAGATATGTTCAACCGTGGTGGAGACTCATCGCGTGGAGATGGCATCCGAGATAGATGAAGCGTGGCTCAAAGGGAAAAGTAGTGTTGGCGTTACCGCCGGGGCATCTACCCCGAATGAGGCCATAAATGAAGTCGTGTTAAGGCTAAAGTCTTTTGGCGAAAGCTCTCAAGCGGGAAGCATTTAAATTTTTATGAGAAAGTATCATTTTCTACTTATTGTCTTTTCCATAATGCTCTTGTTTGGCCTATTTTTTAGCGAATATGCAATCGTTTATAAAAATGCCGTCTTTCTGTGCCTTGCCTGTATTGGAATTCAGTAGGGGTTTGTATTAATGAACTGGCTGGTATCCCTGCTGCTTAGAAGCAAGCGGGAGATAGTACAAGCAGGGTCGTTTTT
>JAUXIH010000042.1 GCA_030621105.1 Dehalococcoidia bacterium
TCCCGGTGGGCAAGTGTGGGGGAATACCTACGGGAGCGTGTAATTTACGACACAGAGCGTCTGCACAGGTGATAGAGGGATGAGAATACTGGGCTTTCAAAAGAAATGGGATAAACTGAACCAGGATATATTCACGACCTTTCGGTTTGTGCGCCGAGACCGAGATTGGGGAGTTGAAGAGGTAGTCCAGATTGTTTATAAGCCCCGCTCCAAAGAGAGAGAGATACTAGGGATTGCTAGAATAATACGAAAGCAAGAGAAAGACCTCAATAAGCGGTGGTGCTTTTACCCTCTCCCTAGTTTTCCTAACACCCCTGATATGATTACTCCCGAAGAGGCCTATGCTGATGGCTTCCCTGGTATACATAGGGGCGGTGATGTTGAAGGGATGTATAAGTTTTTCCTTGAAGCCTATGGATATTCCCGGTGTCACAAAGAACTGATGAACAAGCTAACACTCTATTGGATTGAGAGGTTCAATGCCTAGAGGTCGTTTCATATCCCGGAGCTTCTACGACAACTACAGGCTGAACGCCTTATCTATCGAGGCTCATCACCTATTCGGCGGCATAGATGTCCGGTGTGCTGACCGGGAAGGGCGTTGCAAGGGGGAGGCCAAGTGGATTAACAACCAAATCTTCTCGCTGAGGCATTATACGGATGAGCAGGTAGACGGTTGGTTATACGAGCTATGGTCTACGAAGGATGATGAGACTGGTCTCGGTTTGATAGAGAGATACAAGGTAAACGGCAGGCCTTACATCTGGATACCCGGCTTTGACAAGCACCAGAAAGGGCGACACAAGGACCGGGAAGCTGAGTCCGATATACCATCACCACCTGATAATCTTATGGTGCGGGCCAGGAAGCACATTGTTGAGTCAAAGTCAGAGGACAAGACTAAATTAGAAGTCAAGACAGAGGATACCAAGATTGCCGGCATGATTAAATACTACGAGGCTGAGCTGGGCAAGATGCTGACCCCTGGCGACTACGATAAGCTCGTAGATTTTACTGATACCTACCCTGAAGGTTGGTTTGAGAAGGCAGTGGACGAGGCCAAGGGTCACGATGTTAAAGCACCGATGCGATACATTGAGAAGATACTGGAGAACTGGCGAGAGAAGGAAGCACCAGCCGAGACTAGCACTGACAACCAAGGGATACAGGTTATATGATGGCTGAGAAAATTAGTAGGCAGGTAATAGTAAGCGACCTTTTGATTACTGAATTAAGAGACAGGTTCTACGCAGAATCGCTGTTGACTGAAACAGGAGTCCGCTTACACTTCGATATCCCTTGGTGTGATATGCCATATTACAAGCATTACCGGGATACCTTCTTCGGTGGTGAAGTGTGGGTATTCTCAAGCGTTCCGTTTAAGGTGCAATATGCCAGAGACTAAGAAGTGTATCAAGTGCGGTGAGGAATACGAGCCTCAGTATTGTGATGTCGTAGGGCTTCACATACTGAAGGGAGCTGGCCACTGCCCGAAGTGCGCTCGGTTAGTCTGTGAAGAGGAAGAGGCCAAGGACAAGTCTGCCAAGGAACTTGAGGTTAGAGAGGCAAGGTATCACGGTATCGAATCAAGCGGCATACCCCCTAAATTTCTAACTGAGAGCTTCAAGACATTCAATAAGGGCTGGCAGGACAAGGCGCTAGTCTTTTGCCAGAAGTATGCCGATAGCTTCCCGGTTGATAAGAGACCGAAGGGTTACCCCTCGCTCTACCTGTGGTCGCAGAATAGCTGGGGGACCGGGAAGACACACCTGTCCTGTGCTATTGTGCTGAGCATATTCAACCGCTGGACCGGTGAGAGTAGAAGCTGCCCCTGGATATACTTCGTTAGTGAGTCTGACCTATTCAGGCAGATACAGGCTACCTATAGCTTCAATCGAGAGCAAGAGCAGGCCCGGGATAGCGAGGATGACATACTCCGAAGGCTAATCAACTGCGACCTGCTTATCCTGGATGATGTGGGCAAGGAGCGCCGGGCTGATTCGCGCTTTGTTCAGAGGACACTGTTTGGCCTGATAGATGGGCGCTACAAGCTCCAGCTCCCTATTGTGCTGACTGCCAATGTTAGTGGTGATGGACTCAGGAGACACCTAGAGGACGCAAGTTTCGACAGGTTCTTTGAGCAGATAGGGGGCAAGTCTGTTTGCATGGATGGGGAAAGTTACAGGAGAAAGAAATGATTTGGCTGATGTTTAAGAGAGGGCACTGGCGACTACTATACTTATGGGTTAAGTATAAGTATATCCTAAAGAAGGATATTATCGGCTTCTACAATGGAGTGCCTGTCATTAGAAGCAAATATCTTAGACCGGAGAGCGATATACCAACGATTATAGTTGATGAACCCTGGACAGATGAGCCAGCATTTTTGAAGATAGACGATGAATCTATAGTAGCGAGGATGAAAAAGCGTGATAGAGCTAACCGAGGCTCAAGTTAAGCAGGGCATTGAAGAGTATCTAGGCTATGCACAAAACCAGGGCAAGCTGTGGTATTGCAGGCTCAATGCGGGCGACTTCATAGACACTCGGGGTGGTAGTCGCCGCCGGATAAAAGGAGCTGGCAGGGGCACAGCAGACTTCATTGTTATCCAAGGTGGCGAAGTCCAGATGTTTCACCTTATCCAGCAGACAATTCACAAGAGGCATCCGGTGGCCTTCGTGACCTTCATTGAGTGCAAGAGTAGCAAGGGAAAGCAATCGCCCGACCAGCTTGAGTTCGAGCAAATGATTACCGGGTTCAACTGCCGGTATGTGATAGTGAGAAATGTGGATGAGCTGATAGTAGCACTGGAGAGAGAATGAAGCAATTTGTGATTCCAGATAAGCAGTTCGTATACAATGCAATGGCAATCTATCTTCCTGATGACCGTATTCGGAGTGCTATATTAGAAAACAATGAGGAGTTTTCTGCTTATCACGATGAGGAAAGAATGGAATTGGTAGTGAATTGCGAGAATAAACCGGGGGCCTTGCCTATCTTTGGGCTAACTTGGTTGGAGAGAGAATGAACAGCGACAAGAAAATTATAGGCAAGCTCACAGTAGCTGATGTGGTTGAGGCTTTTACTTTTCTGGTAGTTACGATAGTTACCTTTGCGATTTTGTTTAAGTGGGGGTAGGGATGAGTGAATTAGAGAGACTACAGGCACTAGCTGATGACAGGGATAAGAAGAGGTATCTATTTGAACTTGAATTGAAGAGCCAGCGTCTTCAGCTTAGGATGGCATACCTTTGCTTGGGGTCTACCTTGGCTCACAAGATACCGCAGATAGACTACGGGCTATCTAGTTATGGGGAAGCAACAGCGAGGTTCTACACTGAGTTATTTCATCGGCTACAGTGAGGTAAGTTATGGGAGAGCCGCAGTTCGTTGAGGGCAAGGTAGTCGGAGAGCTGGACAGGGGCGTCTTCACTCAGCGTATCTATACCCGGCACATCTACAGGCGCCTCAATGCCAAGGGGATGGACACCCGGTTACACCAAGCACTCCGGGGCAAGTGCAGGTTGTGGCGGCTCATCTTCGGAGATACCGGGCAGGTCTTGAGTATCCCTTATGGTAGAATAGAAGTATCAGGGACCCGGGCGGACCCGAGGGGTGGTATGGTAGAGCAGATATTCGTGCCGCTACAATATTTCGACAAGGAAAGAGATGCGACACAGCGGAGGATGATATGACACAGCAGCCAGTCCAAGTAAGTTACCGCTTCGACTACTTCGCTGACAAGGATGTGATTCAATTCTCTATCAAGCTAGGTGAACTCCCCGCACTCATTATTGTCCTGCCTACTGAGGCCTTCTTCAGTCTGTGCGATGGGATAGTTACACTGGGCGAGCCCTTCCTCAATGGGGTCAGGAAAAAGAGGGCTGAGGGCGTGAAGGAAGATATCAAGGTTGAATTTGATGCTGCAAAATGGAATGATATGATGGGGTGGGATAAGAAGGAAGGGGGTAAAGCTGATGTATAGACCTGATGGATGGGAAGAGATAAAAGACAAGTTAGTAGGGGATTGCCCTTATTGCGAAGAGTTTGACTTAGATTGGCTAATAGAGAATACTGCTGATGCTATGCTGGAGGGGTTGAAGAAGGGGATTAAGCCCACATTAAAGCCAGGTCGCATAGGTGATGCGGTAGTTGGTTATCTAGTCTTTATCCCAGAGGAGAAGCCCAATGGCTAGACAAAATCCCTGCCCGGTCCCGGGCTGCCAGCGCAACATAAGCATAACCTCAAAGTATGGGGTATGCGCGGTTCACAGTGACCTCTTTGAAGGCATCACTTACTACTTGCAACAGGCACAGCGAGAGGTAAACCAGACCAGAAAGAAAGGTGGTCGCCCCGGGGAGCGGGTGACACCGAGCGGACTGATACTGCCATAAGGAGTTTTGGCCTTGGGACTTTCACAGCTAAACTTCGAGGGAAGGAATAGGGTAGAGGTAGCCATTGACAGGCTCAGGGAATATGAGCCGACCGAGGGTTATTACCTTGCCTTCTCTGGGGGTAAGGATAGCATGGTCATCTATGACCTTGCTGTTAAGTCTGGCGTAAAGTTTGATGCTCACTACTGCGTCTCCCCGATTGACCCGCCTCAAATATACAAGTTCATCAAGGAACATTACCCTGAGGTCCAATGGGATTATCATGCCAGGGGATGGTGGCAGATGGTGGTAAGAAAGGGGCTGCCGATGCGGCAATCCCGGTGGTGCTGTCAGGTTATCAAAGAGGCTGGTGGCGAGGGTAGAACTGTTGTATTAGGGAACAGGAGAGCTGAAGGTGGGTCTGTTCGTAGCCACCAAGACTGTTATGAGATTGGGAGAAAGCACCACAAGATATTTCTCCGCCCTATAATAGACTTTGATAACAATGATGTGTGGGAATATATCAAGTTGAATGACCTGCCCTATTGTTCCCTATATGATGAGGGCTTTAAGAGGCTCGGCTGTGTCCTGTGTCCATTCAGTAGGGATATAGAAAGAGAGATGCGCTACTTCCCTAAGACAGTCAAGGCCTATCAGAGGGCCTGCGATAAAATTGTTGCCAATGCTATTGAATCAGGGAGAGAGAGAAAGCACGATTTCCAAACAGGTCAAGAGTTATTTGAATGGTGGATTAAGAGAGATTAGCCATGAGACAAGCACTCCCGCTATGGTTCTGTTTGGACTGTGATACCCGAGAGAAACTTGTCTCTATACTCAGTGAAACCGCTTGCCCCCCGAGGGATGAGTGGGCGGACTGGCAGCCAGTTACCTTTAAGATTACACCGCTACCTCTTAGGGACATAGAGGAAGCCCGGGAATACTACGACAAGTTCATGCGGCAGAAGCCCCAGCCTTCACCTAGGAGCAGGAAGTGATGACGCCTTACTACCAAGATGAATGGGTAACGATATACCATGCCGATTATAGGGATACTCCATGGCTGAACCATGGTCCGATAGATTGCGTTGTTACTGACCCGCCATATACCAGTGGAGATATAGGAAAGCGACATATTAAAGCCGGCTTTGAGATGGTAGATGTAGCTTGGTTTAATTTAGCCCTTACGCTCACTGCTAATATCGCTGTCAGTCCGGGCATTGCTAATCTGTGGAGCTATCCACCAGCTCGATGGGTCTTGTGTTGGTATAAGCCCGGGGCTCCATCATTCAATAAACTAGGTGGCTACAATGCTTGGGAACCTATACTGATATACGGCAAACCGGCTGGTAGATTTGGTCAAGACACTATTGAGCAAGTGCCACTGAATTTTAAGCGAGGGCCAGAAAAGCATCATCCTTGCCCAAAGCCTATGAAGGTTTGGAGTTGGCTAATAGAGGGAATGAGTGGACCCGGGTCCACTATCGTTGATTTCTTTGCTGGCTCTGGCACCACTGGTATATGTGCTAAAAAGTTAGGCCGGAAGGCAATACTTTCAGAGATAAAAGAAGAGTATTGTGAGATAGCTGCTAATCGGTGTAGTCAATCAGTCATGAGGTTTGCTCCTTGAATACAAAAGACTGGTATTCGCCTCATTCAGTCTGGCGGTTCACTAAGGCCCAGGTCAAGTGGGCTATTCCTTATCTACCACTACTCCGGGCTGGCAGTTACCCGCGTAACCCGAAAGAGACAGGATACACCAGCACCGGTGGCAAGCCTCAATACAAGTCCGGAGCCAAGTTCGAGATGGCTGCTGGCATTGCTGCTGAGTTAGACCTGAGAATACAGAGAGCCGGCGCTGATGGCCTGATGCTGGAGTTCCTTTACGCCTTCGAGCCAGAGGATGAGCTGTTTGTTATCGAGCACATGGCCCAGTGTTTGAACCTTGAGAGAAGAGAGGTTTACCAGCGAATAAGGAACGCTCTCTACTTCGTATCTGGAGAGAAGCGCAAGGCTGGGAGCTACAGCCAGTATGTCCGGGACAATTCCCGTTACCTTAGGCCAAAAGAGAGAGGCCGGGTAGTAAACCATACCCCCGGCCTCTAGCGCCCTCAGATTTCACTCTCAGCGAGCCGTTTTACGTCTTCTGATATTCAAACACCCCCTTTATATGTGCTCCCAGGTATTTACCTTTCGACTCGGCGGCCAGGAAGTCGTGGTAGACTTCCGGCGGGACCTCAGAATAAGCATACACGGTGCCGGAGCTAAACTGAACACGGAGCTCCCTTGCCTCTTCATCGTAGCCAATGGCCGCTATGTTCGTGGACTCGACGAGTGTCCACTTTACATTGCCTTCCAATACCCACTTTAACCCTCTTAACTCCGCCTCAAAACTCACCTGGATTAGGGCTAAGGGAGCATTGATTTCAATAAGGGCTGGTTTCTCTAACCCTGACTGATACCTGTCATCTCTCTCAATTTCCCCTATTCTCTTCTCGATTTGTTCCTTGCTTCTCATCCTGTTTACCCCCTTCCTTTACCTGAATATACTATCGGTGATACCCCTCGCCGTATAGGTGACTATAACCATGACGGCGAGGGTAACGAGTAGTGTCAAGGCTATAACATGTAGCATCACTTCACCCCCTGTAGTAGTCCTCTCCGCTTTGCTTCCTGGAGACAGTCAAACCTGCCACAAGTGACCGGCGTATATCCTATCTTGTGAGGGAATGATTGGCCACAGATAGGGCAGTCCGACCTCATCCATTGGGTAGTTGTCTCCGGGGCAGTCATTTTTTCGTAGTTACATACCCCGCCCTCTATAAAGTAACAGTTCTGGCAGTGGACTCTATCCAGTCCGATTGGACACCCCATAATCTATCCCCCTTTCCCTGGCCTGGTGTTGAGCTTCTCGACGTTGTGCGCGACGGCGTTTATCTCTTCAATAATCTGCCGGCGCTTCCCTGCGCTGGTTCTCTCGTCGCCCTTTGTTCCGGTCCGGAGAACTCCCCGGGCCTTGTCTAGGTGATGTAATACCCTGCCCCGGTCATGCTCGGTCATTATCATAGCCTACCCCCTTTTACTAGATTAGCCCCAGTTGCCTCTGGTGTAGTGGTTCGACCTTTAGTGGCAGCTCGGTGGCCCGGCCCAGGATCCGCCAGCCAATCAGCTTATAGTAATCCCGGTAAGCCTGTAGACTGGTCTGGATAGTGTAACCGTTCAGCTCGACATAGACCTGTCTTTCCCCCTCGTTCATAGTCTCACCCCCTTATAGGATAAACCCTTGATTGGCATAGCTATAAAATCCCTTGTTGGTAAATATGATATGGTCCAGGAATTTATAGCCCATAAGCTCAGCGGCCGCGTTGAGTTTTCTTGTCAAGTCGTTGTCATTCTCTGACGGCTCCAGTCGGCCGCCCGGGTGATTGTGGGCGATGATAAACGCTGGCGCGTTCGGGTATTTGGCTAGTAGCGTATGGAATATTGTTTTCATGTCTATAAAGGCACAGTCCAGGCCGCCCAGGAACAACCGCTCTATGGTTAGCTCCTGCCCCACGCATGGCAGCAAGTATAACTCTTCCTGGATAGGATTAAACTTGTCCTTCATTACCTGGTAGATAT
>JAUXIH010000124.1 GCA_030621105.1 Dehalococcoidia bacterium
ACTCCGAAGAATAACTTTGCTTTAATCATCTTGGTCCTCCCATTCTAATTGCTTTCATTATATTGTAAAACGGAATAAACATGAAAAGGTTAGCTGGCTATAGTAAATTTGCACCGGGAGAGCAGCCTGAATCCCCGTTTAAGGAAACAGGAAGAAAGTGTTGCACCTGTTGACCAGCGGCAATAGTATGAGTTATAATTCATATGAATGGAGGCTTATATGTCTATCGAAGATGAGCAGGCAAGATTCCTCAGGTGTATCGGTGAGCCGACCAGACTTAAGATACTCAAACTACTGGCTGAAAGTGAGAAGTGTGTTGGCGAAATAGTGGAGGCTCTGAACCGGGAGCAGTCTCTGGTCTCGCATCATTTAAGAGCCTTGAAGGAATGCAACATCGTGGTGGCAAGGCAGGAAGCCCAGAAAATCTACTACGGGCTTGCCGACCTCAGATTGTCTGAGCTGGTTGCCACCAGCGAATCTTTAATGAGGGAGCTTCCCTTGTGCCAATCGAAAGGAGTCTGTTATGACGAACGAGAAGATCAAGGATGCTGTGAAAGCCAGATACTCACAAATAGCTGAGCGGAGAGAACAAAGCTGTTGCGCAAGCTGCGGGTGTGGGATTAGTCCGATTACTAAAACTGAAGCTATAGGGTATTCGAGAGAAGATTTAGAATGCATCCCAGAGGAAGCAGCCATGGGGTTGGGGTGTGGCAATCCCACAGCTATTGCTGAGTTAAAGCTAGAAGAGACGGTATTGGACTTGGGGTCAGGGGCTGGAATTGATGTCTTCCTGGCAGCTACTAAGGTTGGCCCTAAGGGCAGGGTAATTGGTGTGGATATGACCAAAGAGATGATTGATAAGGCAAGTGCTATTGCTAAGAGCAATGGCTATACCAATGTTGAGTTTCGCCTGGGTGAAATTGAAAAACTGCCAGTAGATGACAGATCAATTGATGTTGTTATCAGTAACTGCGTTATCAATCTCGCTCCGGATAAGGCCAAAGTCTTCCGTGAAGCCTACCGGGTACTCCGGACGGGAGGCAAGTTTAGTGTATCCGATATAGTCACTGAACGAGCACTTTCCAACGAGATACGTAATGACCTCAACGCCTGGGCAGGGTGTATCGCTGGAGCCCTTGAGCAGCAACAATACCTGAGGATGATAAAGGAAGCCGGTTTTGTTGATTTACACGTGTTGTCTAATAGAGAGTTTTATGTAGAAGACAGCAATAACAAGGAAATGGTGAAACTCTCAAGTATAACTGTAAGAGCCTGCAAGCGTGAGTAATAGGTATGACCAAGCTGCGGAAAAAGAAAGAAGGCTAGGAATCTGGGAGAAGTATCTTAGCCTTTGGGTCGTCCTTTGCATTGGTGCTGGGATAGGGCTGGGTGAGGTCTTCCCTCAAATCTCAAATGTACTGGGTGATTTGACGATTGCCAATGTGTCAATCCCGGTAGCGGTCTGTTTGTTCCTGATGATTTATCCCATCATGGTGCAAATAGACTTCAGCCAGGTGGTAAAGGCAGCCAGGACTCCCAAGCCAATTATGGCAACACTTGTCGCTAACTGGGTGGTTAAGCCGTTTACCATGGCCTTCTTTGCCTGGCTATTTATGGGCGTGGTCTTCAAGGGGGTCCTGTCCCCCGACATCGCCCAGTCCTATCGGGCAGGGATGATTCTCCTCGGTGTGGCTCCGTGCACGGCGATGGTGCTGGTCTGGAGTTACCTGGCCGGGGGTAACATGGGGCATACCCTGGTGATGACCGCCATCAACTCGCTCTCAATGGTGGTTCTCTATGCCCCCCTGGCCCAGTTTTTGCTTGGTATTTCCGGGATTATCATACCGTGGGCAACCATAGCCTTTTCGGTGGCGATTTATATATGCCTGCCCCTCCTGTTCGGCTACTTTACCCGCCGCTGGGCCGTTAAACAGAAGGGTATCGAATGGTTTGAAGCGAAGTTTGTCCCCCCGCTGCGTACCGTGTCAATTGTCGCTCTGCTTATCACATTGGTGGTGCTGTTCAGTTTGCAGGGCAGCGTCATCACCCAGCTTCCGGCTGCTGTCGGCATGATTGCCATCGGGATTTTCTGCAATATACTTCTGGTCTTCGTTCTGACCTATATTGCCTCCAAATTCATTCACCTTTCCTATGAGGACGCGGCGCCAACGGCCATAATCGCCGGCAGCAATCACTTTGAGGTAGCCGTGGCCGTAGCCACGACCGTTTTTGGCCTGTCTTCCGGAGCGGTGCTGGCTACCGTGGTCGGAGTGCTAACCGAGGTCCCCTTCATGCTGTTCCTGGTATGGCTTTGCCGGAAGACAAGAGTGCTCTTCTATAATCCAGCCCTTGTGGGTATAAAGCCTGATAAGTATTAGCAACCTGCACTCTTAATGGCCTCGGGTATTGCTTTATTTGCAGTATCGCTTTAAACTGTTAATTTAATTCCAGGTAGTATTTATACGAGGGAACACAGGAGCCACACACAAGTGTTTTCAACAAACAGGGGAGCTGCCAAGCTATTAATCGGCGTAGTCGTCGGGTTGATACTGCGTAAGCTGGCTGCTAGCAGGCTGACCGGAAGTATCAGCATCCTGGCCCAGGCAGCCGATAGCCTGTTAGACCTGTTTGCCGGCATAATCACCTTCTCTGCTATTCGCATTGCGGCTAAGCCGGCCGATGAAGAACATCCATACGGTCATGGTAAGGTAGAGGATATTGCCGGCGTAGCGCAAGGGCTTCTCATCGGTGTTGCTGGCGTGCTGATAATCTATTCCTCAATACGTCGGATAATAGAAGGCGCCACAATTCAACTAGCCGGGGTGGGGATGGGAGTAATGCTGGTCTCTATAGTGGTTAGCATTTTCTTGTCCCGCCACCTATTGAAGGTATCCCGGGCTACCGGCTCAGTAGCGCTGGAAGCCAATGCACGTAATATCGCCGCTGATGTTTACTCCGCCCTGGCCGTGCTGGTTGGACTGGCGGTAGTACGCCTCACCGGCCTCGGTATTATTGACTCCGTTATTGCTATCGGGGTTACTATTTACATCCTGAAAATAGCTTACGATACAATCCGCAAGCCGCTATCAGGGTTGGTTGACACGAAACTGGCTCCTTCACAGGAGGCAGCTATCAAAGCTTGCCTGATGGAATACAGTCAGCAGGTGGTTGGTTTTCATGCGTTGCGGACACGCCGGGCGGGGAGCCAGCACTACATAGACCTGCACCTAGTAATGCCCAGGGACATCGATTTAAAGCTGGCTCATGAGGTGTGTGACCAAATTGAGATTGAGATACAAACCAGACTTCCCGAGTCTAGCGTAACCATTCATGTTGAGCCATGCAACGACGAATGTGAGCAATGCTCCGTAGTCTGTTCCCGGCGCCGAACAAAATAATTGGGGTTTGGTCACAGTATTCGCTCTCTGTCTGAACAATTCGCCCTGTTGTTTAGTTAGCAGGGGAGCGTTTAAGGCTTCTTTCCTC
>JAUXIH010000068.1 GCA_030621105.1 Dehalococcoidia bacterium
TACCCACAACCTCAGCTATTTCTGTGGGGGAATTTCTGGAAGCTTACCACGAATTGAGTAAGAGTGCCGAAGCGATCTTATTCATCTCCTTGACTTCCAGGTTTACTAAGGGATATGAGGCAGCTATAGAGGCCAGGGAAATAGCTCGCAAAGAATTGCCCCAAACAGTGATTGAAGTGATTGATTCCCAAACTGTTACATGTGCTGAGCTGTTTATTGTCTTGGAAGCAGCTAAGGCGGCGGCACAGGGTAAGAGCCTCAATGAGGTAATCCAAATCGTTAACAGTATGATACCTCGAGTAAATCAATTTTCAGTACGAGATACTCTTCTCTATCTTGATAAAGGAGGCAGAGTATTCGAAGCTAAATCCTGGGCGGAAGCTGAGTCAGCAGCTAGTTTCAGGTCCATAGTTGAAGTTGATGCCTCTACAGGAGGAGTAACAAAACCTGTAGCCCGGGCGAGAACTAAAACCCAGGTAATAAGCAAAATGGTTGACATAGCCAAGGAAAGGGTTGGTGATAAGAAGCTACATGCTGCTATAGGTCATACTAATGTCCCCGGTCAGGCTGAGCAGCTAAGAGAAATGATCCTGTCGCAATTTCAGTGTGAAGAGATTTATGCTACTGAACTCATGGGAGTAGCAGCAGTTATGAACGGAGAAGGACTAGTTGAATTCGGATTCTATGGCAGCGACTAACGATATTTAGAAAGGAACTCATTATGAGTAAAGTAGCTATCACAACTAATTCTGCTACTCATGTACCCCAGAAAGTAGCAAAAAGTATGGCAGGAAGAGAGATGAAAGCCGACATGGCTGATGGCAAAGTTCTTGCGAGAATGTTTATCTCAGGGACCACCTGTCTAGAGAAAGTTTTTCCTGAGATAGACTCCATGAATGTTTTTCCCGTCCCTGATGGGGACACTGGGACTAACATGTTACTCACCATGCGCTCCGCACTGGAGGGGGCGAGTAAAAACCATGGCAGGGATGCTTCCCTGGTGGCTGAATCGATGGCTCATGGTTCTTTGATGGGGGCAAGGGGGAACTCTGGCGTGATCCTCTCCCAATTCTGGAGGGGCTTGGCTGAGGGGCTACAAGGAAAAAGCTCATTCAATGGCAAGGATTTTGCTGCAGCTCTGGATAAAGCCAGGGATGCCGCTTATGCCAGCACGATGAATCCTGTGGAAGGGACCATATTAACCGTGGCTAAGGATGCCGCTGAAGCTGCGAAGGTTACGGCTCAGGTTGAATCCAAGCTGGTCCTGGTATTGGAAGCAGCAGTGAAGGCTGCCGCTGATTCTGTAGCTCAAACCCCCGAACTCCTCCCTGTATTGCGCGAAGCTGGTGTAGTAGATGCCGGAGGAGAAGGATTATATGTTTTGTTAGATGGCGCTCTCTCTTACCTTAAGGGAAGCAAGAGAGCGAAGCCTCACTTAGTGGGTTCTAATACTGTGCCTAAGTCAATCCAGAGGGAACCAGAACTGCCCTATGGGTATTGCACCAGCTTTGTTCTGGAGGGAGAAAAGCTTGATTTACCAAAAATAAGAAAGCACCTCGGCAAAAAGGGGCAATCGCTGGTAACTTCTAAGAATGATACTGTGATTAAAGTTCACCTCCATACACTTAATCCTGGTGAGGTTCTTAAGTATGCCCTGAAGTTTGGCGAGCTACATGATATAAAGATCGATAACATGGATGACCAATATGCTGAATTTATCAAGAAGCAAAGGGAAAGGATGCCCAAGGTCAGCACGGCCCTGGTAGCAGTTGTCTCAGGGGAAGGATTTTTCCAGATATTTAGTAGCTTGGGCGCCATTGTTGTTCCCGGTGGGCAAACAATGAATCCCAGCGTTAAAGAGATACTGCAGGCTGTGGAAGCAGCTCCATCCGATAATGTCATCATATTGCCCAATAATAAAAACATTGTTCTTAGTGCCTCTGAAGTTCATCCTTTAAGCTCAAAAAAGGTAGAGATGATCCCCACCACAACTATTCCTCAAGGCATAGCTGCCTCTCTTGCGTTTAACAGCGATGCTGATTTGCCGCAGAATACTAAATTCATGAACGAAGCCATAAAGACGGTGAAAAGCATTAAAGTCACCAGGGCAGTGCGCAACGCAAAGCTCAAGGGCTTAAAGCTGAAGAAGGGGCATCCCATTGCCATTTTAGATGGTGAAAAACTACTGACCAGTGATAAAAATCTGTCGAATGTTATTTCTACCGCCCTAACCGAAGCAGAAGGGGAAAAAGCCGAGGTAATAACTATTTACTATGGAGACAACGTTGATGCTACCGAAGCGGGAAGGCTAGCTCAGGAAATTGAGAATAAATACCGTGCTTCTGTTGAGGTGACTTACGGGGGGCAGCTTCACTGCGATTACATAATTTCGCTAGAGTAGGCTAGGTACTAAAGCGAAGGAGTTGAATATGGATGAAGTAACATCACGGCAAAACTCTGCCGATATTGCTCGGTAGTCCTCAGGGTTGTTTCTGCCCCAGCTCGGCTATTTTATTTTGTGTCTCGGTAAACTGCTGGTGTAGAGATGCTATTTCCCTTTTGAGGCTGAGTAGTTCATCGTTATCTGATTCTGTTCCCTGCGAAGGGCTATCATCCTCCTGGCAGGACTGCGCACCGGAGAGCCTCCCTCCCAAGTAGCTGTTTAAGGCATCTCTAACCTGGCCAGAGGCGCCAGTAACCGTCTCTATCCCAAACTGGTTGAAGAAACCTATGGCTCGAGGCCCCATTCCTCCGGCAATAATTACCTGAGCTCCCTGGCTGTGAATGAAACCAGGGACCTGGCCAGGATTGCCATGAGAGCCATAGAAAGGGTTATCTACCTCTTTTACCTCTTTTACTTTTCCCTCCTCTACATCCACCAGGATGTAATAGGGACAGCGGCCAAAGTGCTGACTTATCATGGCTTCCAATCCCTGATTCCCCTCTGATGCTACAGCTATTTTCACCTGTTCACCTCCATAAACTTGCTGATATTTCGTTTTTCGCTCCAGTCTCCATATCGTTTGTGGCCCCATCTTACCAATCTTTTGTAGCTGCTCCCGATCATGGGCCGCCAGATCATTACCCTCAAGCGCTTTGTTTACCAATTCGACTATCTCAGCGGCGTATTTCTCCATACTAGCCTCGTCGAGGTAATGAGTTACCCAGACACTGTCTCTTCTGGAGCGGATGAGGCCAGCGTCCTCCAGTATGCTCAGGCTACGGGAAGCACGGGGCTGAGATATCTCCAGGGCCTGCATCACCTCATAGACACAGCATTCTCTTTCCATGAGAATTTTCAGGATTCTGATCCTGGTTTCATCAGATAGGGCCTTAAATACTTTAACCAAATCTCTCATCGTATTCTTATATTTGAATATGTTGATATGATTATATTAACACATCTTCTCTGTCAAGATGGAAGAGATTATATCTATCACCTCTTTTTCTGCCTGATTACAGATGGTTGCATGATATAGGTGTCGACCGCTTACTGAGAACTCGTCTATACCTATAAACTCAGGAGTTTATTTCAACCCTGCTGGATCCCGGCCTTGTTGCTATCTCATCAGTAATACGTCCCCATCAGTACAGAAAACAGGGTGGAGCCGGCGAGCACATTGCCTTGACAAAGTAAAAAGGGGTTATTATAATGGCCGTTTGGAATGCGAATCAATTGCATGTGCACAGCAAATATTCAGCCAGCAACATCACAGAGAAAGCTTCTCTTGAGTGTTATCCGAGAGGCTAAAGGCCATTTAGATGCTAAGGAACTGTATCGCCGAGCTAGCAAGAGAAATGCCAGTATCAGTCTTGCTACGGTCTACCGCAATTTGCGCTTCTTTAAGGAACAAGCATTAATAGACGAAAGGCATTTCGGTCATACACGCTCTTGTTGCTATGAAATGAAGCGTTCGGAAGAGCATTATCATTTGGTATGCCGTGACTGCGGGCATGTTATTGAGTTTGAGAGCCCCCTAATTCACAAGTTGGTGGCAGAGATACGACGCAAAAATAACTTTGATGTCACAAGGGTTGAGTTGTGCCTGGAGGGCTACTGCCATGATTGTAAGAAAGAAGAGAAGCCCCTTTCTAAAGTGACCTAAAACGAAGGGATGTTTCTCAAATCATTGAACTCGCAAGTCAGAAGAAGGAGGGGAAATTTATGCTTATCTCTCCGGAGGTGATATTCTCGCCGTGATTAAGCAATGACGAAATATGAAGTGATTATCATTGGGGGTGGTGCTGCGGGGCTTACCGCCGGGCTCTACGCCTCGCGCGGGGGCTTCAAGAGCTTGCTAGTCGAGCGCGGGATGACTGGAGGCCAGATAATGAATGCTACGCTAGTAGAGAATTATCCCGGTTTTCCCGAAGGTATCTCTGGATCAGAGCTTGGTTCGCTCATGCGCCAACAGGCAGACAGGTATGGGCTGGAGGTTGTAACTGCTGATGTTACAGGGCTTGCTCCGGGGAGCCTCTACAATGTCTCTACGACTGAAGGCGATTTTGAGACTTCATCTGTAATAATCGCCACTGGCTCAGAGTATCGCAAACTAGGGGTCATTGGAGAGGAGAGGCTATCAGGTCATGGGGTTTCCTACTGCGCCACCTGTGATGGCTTTTTCTTTCGCGACCGGGAGGTGGCAGTAGTTGGGGGAGGTGATACCGCCATCACTGATGCCCTGGAATTAACTCGATATGCCAAGAAAGTCCATGTGATACATCGGCGAGACCAGCTTCGGGCAGGAAAAGTCCTCCAGCAACGAGCTTTTGCTCAGCCCAAGTTAGAGTTCATCTGGAGTACTGTGGTAGAGGAAGTCTTAGGAGAGAAGATGGTAAGCGGCCTCAAACTGCACAATGTGAAAACAGGACGGGATTCTATCTTAAAGGTGGATGGCGTCTTTGTTGCCGTAGGGCTCACGCCCAATAGCCAGATTTTTTCTAGCATTCTGGAACTCGATGATGCTGGCTATATTATCACTGATGAGACGATGGCCACTTCGGTTGATGGCATCTTCGCTGCCGGAGATGTGCGCAGGAACTCGGCACGCCAGGTTGCTGCTGCCGTAGGGGATGGTGTCACTGCCGCCATGTCTGCCTTTAAGTATCTTCAAGAGACAAGATAAGTCAGAGGGATTAAAGAATAAATGTCGTTTGGGCAATTGAAATTAAATAGAAGGAGAAATATGAGCAAGGTGATAGAAGTTACAGATCAAAATTTTGAGGAGGAGGTTCTCAGGTCGGACCTGCCCACAGAGATTGATTTCTGGGCGCCCTGGTGTGGTCCGTGCAGGATGGTCTCACCCGTATATGACAAGCTCTCGGAGCAATACGATGGCCAGTTCAAGTTTTGCAAGATTAATGTGGATGAAAACCAACAGACGGCAATGAAATACCAGATTATGAGTATACCGATGCAGAAGTTTTTTGTTGATGGGCAGCAGGTTGACGAGATCCTGGGTGCAGTTCCCGAGAATACAATCCGGGCTATGGTTGATAGTATCATTCAGAGGTTCCCTACTGATGAAGAAGGCAGGCTTAAAGTGCTTTTGGCCTCTTGGACTGACTATAACAAACAATATGGCGAGAAATTCATGAAATGGAGAGAGAGCGCGAATGGCGCGAAACAAGAAGCGATTTATAATAGCATATTACAAGAGGTTCAAGAGATGGGAAAAGTAAATGAGAGGTTATCTGGATTATTGAGCGAGCTAGGCTAGGCGAATTGCAGAACTCAATGTGCCTTTCGCTATTATCGCAGCCAGCGCTGAAGGTTCGGGGGTTATTACGAGTGGTGGGCCTTGGGGAACAGTTCCCGAACTTCTGTTTGAGAAGAAGCGGCTTATCCCGGCTTTACAGGAGTTGCTTGTTTCATACTCAAAACCCACCCGCTGAGTTTAGTGCAACTGACAATATATAGTAAAGTTGCTACAAACACCAAGAGTTTTAACGCAGGTATTCGAATATCCTCTGTTTATCTTCATTCGCTTTGTCACCTTTGAAATACATTTCAATTAGCATAATTTTACCCTTTTCCGCATCATAGGCATGGATAACTCTTGTCCCCGATTGAACACCCCTACCCTTTAGAGATTTGCAGGCAAACTTCTTGGCTTTGTAGACCTCAGGGTTTTCTACTGGCAAACC
>JAUXIH010000118.1 GCA_030621105.1 Dehalococcoidia bacterium
AATTTACGGCTTTAAAGGCATTAATGCGGCCGTTGCCCACGCCAGCAATTCCAATCTGGTCGCAGCTGCCCTCAATTTTTGCCCGCACCTCATCATTGACCTTACCGTTGCCGTTGGTATCAGTGGTCACGGCAAGCAGCAAGCCAGCTTCCCCAGAAACATGAGCAGCTGCTATCGAAGTACCGCTTTTATAACTATATTCATCGCCAGGCAAAGTGGAATAAACGTTCGCGCCAGGAGCAGCCATATCTACCCAGTCACCACGACTCGACCACAAAGCTAGCAAATCGTTATCATCAGTGGCTGCCACCGCCATGCAATTGGGATAACAAGCTGGATATATCGGATGCGTGCCCATATAATTACCTGCCGCCGCTACCAAAACCACACCTTTACTCCAGGCATAATCTACCGCCTCGGCCAGCTCCAGAGATGGCTCAGTGAGAAAAAGACTCAAATTGATAACATCGGCACCGTTATCCGTTGCCCAGACGATGCCTTTGACCACTGTGGCACTGTCACATCTGCCCTCATCATCAGCCACTTTAACATTCAGCAAACGGCAGCTATATCCCACACCGGTAACGCCAACACCATTATCAGCTAAAGCGGCAATGATACCGGCCACATGAGTGCCGTGACCATAAACATCGTCGCTCGTTGGGCTGTCGGTGAAGTTAATGTCAGCTATCACCTTGCCAGCTAAATCCTCATGCTCACGGTCAATGCCGGTATCCAAAACGGCAATAAGAATAGCTGGGGTTCCCGAGGTAACCTGCCAAGCTTCAGGTGCCTGCACCTTATCCAGGTTCCACTGCTTATCTAAATAACTATCATTGGCCACTTCAGCCACGTATCCCGAATGGCTGTGAGAAAACGATGTGCCAGCCAAGAACAAAAGCAGCAACAAACCCAGAGCTAACCTTGAGACTTTCACGTTTATCAGTCTAAACCGCCAAGGCTGCCCTAGGAATCACCCATCGGTCACATTTAAGTTAAGAAATTAGTCCCATATTAAATGGTTAACCTTGCCCCATCCCCAGATAGCAAACTATCAATTGCTATAGTACTTAAGTATTGACAAAATAAAAACAAACTACCATAGTTACTTTTATAGCCGGGGGAACTTTGAAACAGTGGCTGTTTTTATTAGCTTGGTAGCAAAACTGGAAAATATAAGTATAATAATAAATGAATGAACCGAACGGGAAAGAAGTCATTGAAATAATACAGAAGAAGGGCAAGGTGCGAGGGGTTACCTTTTATACCGACGCCCAATATGTTCAATACCACGAAGGCGAGGAGAAATTGCTGGACATTGAGGAAGAAACGAAAGGCATGGGCTACCCCATAGATTATAGCGAAGTAAAGGCCATGGGTTGGTATCCTATAGGTCTTCGCGTGGTTTCTCTACTTGCTATCAAAAAGGCGTTAAACTGGGATGATGAGCAGATAAAAGAAATGGGCAGAAATGCGCCAAAATATTCAATTATAACCAAGCTAATGCTCAGATACCTCACCAGCCCAGGGGCAATTCAGAAGAAGCTGGGAACATATTGGCATAAAAATTATAGCGTGGGCTCTCTGGAGGGAGAGTTTATTAATGACCGCTCGGGGATTCTTTATTTGAAAGATTTTGATATTCACCCAATATTATGCACCTATCTACAAGGCTATTTTGCTTGCGTGCTATCCATGATTGCCGGCGAGTCCGGAAAATTAAGCCTAGAAGAAACGAAGTGCATGCACAGGGGCGATGAATATCATGAATTTTTGCTCAAATGGCAGAAGTGGTAGGAATTTGAAAAACGAAGAAAGACTTATCAAGATACTAGTTGCCGATTTAGAAGACCTCAATTCCTATATCTCCGAATTAATGGCAGCCATCCCCCTCGCCGTTTATACCGTCAACGCAGCGGGCATCATAATAGATGGTAATGAAGCTTTAGCAGAGCTTACTGGTCACCCATTAGAGGAACTGCTAGGGGAAAGCTCTCATAAATTATTTGCTGAGGAAGCAGAGGCAAAGAATATAGAGAGGGAAACGGCGGAGAAGGGTTACGTTACGGAAAGGGAACTGACAGCATTTACTAAAGGCGGAGAAAAAATTCCAGTATGCATATCTACGCGTGCTAGAGTAAACGACTCGGGAACTATGTCTTATGTGACCTGCCTTACAGACATCACTGAGCACAAGCAAACGGAAGAAAAGCTGCGGGAGTTTTACGAACTTGAGAGAAAAGAGCGTATCAAGCTGGAAAGGGAAGAGGAACAGAGACTACAGTTTATTAACGCCCTGGCTCACGAGATCAAAACGCCTCTCACCTCCATCGTTGCCTCGGGAGGATTACTGCTCGAAGAATTGAAGGGGGAGGCACAAAGCCCACGGGTAAGGCTGGTTGAAAACATTATTAGTGCTACCAACAAGCTGGAAGCTAGGCTATCTGAACTTCTGGATATAGCTAAAATGGGGAGCCTGAGCTTTAAGCTGAATTTGGAGCTTTTAGACATCCGGCCGCTGCTGCAAAAGGTAGCCAGCGAGCTACTGCCTGTGGCAACTGAGCAAGGGCAATCCCTGACTGTGGACATACCGCTCTCGGTACCCATGGTCAAGGCAGATGGGCAGCGTCTGGAGCAAGTGCTGCTCAACCTGCTGACCAACGCCATCAAATTCACTGGGGAAGGCGGCAAAATACAACTTAGGCTGACAAGGAAAGGTAATGAGCTCGTGGTAGAGGTAAAGGATAATGGCCCTGGCATTACCAAGGAGGAACAGACACGAATATTTAAGCCCTACTATCGCATCGAGGCTGATAGGCAACGTTTCTCTGGGCTGGGATTAGGGCTTGCCTTGAGCAAGCAGTTGATGGAACTGCATGGAGGTAAAATATGGGTGCAGAGCGGACTGGGGAAAGGCAGCACCTTTGCCTTCTCCTTACCCATTGCTGAGCCGGAGGAAAATGCCACACGTCCGCATCCAGAGAGGCGGGCTAGTAATTTATCTAATGGAGAGTCATCTTGAAGGTTTTGATAATTGAGGATAGTCCGGATATTGTTGAAACTATCTCCTTATGCTTTGAGCTGCGCTGGCCTGAGGCTAAAGTAATATCTACCCCCGAGGGAAGTAAAGGGCTAACTCTGGCTGAGACTGAATCTCCGGATATCATTATCCTCGACCTCGGTCTCCCCGATATGGATGGTTTTGAAGTGCTGAAGGATATTCGGTCCTTCTCTAATGTGCCCATTATCATCGTTACGGTAAGAGGCGATGAAATGGATAGGGTAAGAGGATTAGAACTGGGAGCCGATGATTACATCGTCAAGCCCTTCAGCCATATCGAACTCTTGGCACGGATAAAAGCCGTTCTCCGCCGCACTCACATGCCCGAACTTAGAGCCGAGGAGAAGCCCTTTCACAGCCCCAAACTGACCATTGATTTTGCTACCCGAACTGTGACCGTTAATGGGCAGCCGGTAAGGCTCACTCCCACTGAATATAACTTGCTCCGTTATCTGGTACTGAACGAAGGTAATGTGCTTACCCGCCGGGCACTGCTGGAGAAAGTATGGGGTGAAGAATATACCGATTCCCCTGACTATCTCAAGGTATATATCCAACGCCTGCGCAATAAACTGGAGAAAGACCCCGCTAATCCTCAGCTCCTCATCAGCGAGCGAGGGATAGGCTACATGTTTGTTAGACCACCATCAGCCTAGCTGACCTCTGCTACTCTTCTTCTCAAGAATATTTACCATTTATTT
>JAUXIH010000043.1 GCA_030621105.1 Dehalococcoidia bacterium
TATGTTGATTGCTGTTACTGATGAGGATGAGGACAACCTGGCAGTCTGCCAGATTGCCAAGCAAAAGTTTAAAGTTCCCCAGGTTATTGCCAAGATTAATAGCCCCAGGAATGAGCATATTTTTGCTAAGCTCGGGATAGATCGCAGTGTGAATGTAGCTGAGCTTGTTTTGGAGCGAGTCGAATTGCAACTCGCGAGCTCTACCGTGGTTCGTTTGCTGAGTTTTCCGGATAATAGCCTGGATATTGTATTTGTCAGGGTAACTGAGGGCTCGGGGATATTGGACAAATCTCCGAAGGAGCTATCCCTACCTTCAGGTTGTCTTACCTGCTTGTTCCGGATTCGCGGACAAGGGGCTGGTGTACTGAACCAAGACACCATATTTGAAGTTGGTGACCAGCTGATTTGTTCTATTCCTAGTGGCAGTATGGGTGAGGTGCGAGCACTACTTGCTGGCGGTCAAGTGACAGAGAGCAATGACTAAGATCGCTTTTCAGGGAGAGAGGGGTGCTTTCAGTGAGGATGCTGCTACCAGGTTTTTTGGTACGCATATCGATTTCTTGCCCTGTGCTTATTTGAGGGATGTCTTTCAAGCAGTGCTGACGGAGGAAGTCCCTTTTGGCATGGTTCCTGTAGAAAATTCCCAGGCAGGCAGCATCAATGATACCTATGATTTGCTGTTGTCCTATCCTCTTAACATCTTTGCTGAGCTTATCCTGAGGGTGCATCATTGCCTTATGGCTTTGCCAGGACAGTCTCTGGCAGAGATAACCACGATTTATTCTCATCCCCAGGCGTTGGCTCAGTGTGACAAATTTTTGAGCCAGCTTCAAGTTGAGACTATCCCTGCTTATGATACTGCAGGCAGTGCCAAAATGATAAAGGGAAGGCACTTACACGGTTGTGCTGCCATAGCTAATAGTAGGGCTGCTGATATTTACGGGTTGGAGGTCTTGGCGTCGGGCATTGAAACCAACCCTCATAACTATACCAGGTTTTTTGCTATTTCCAAGCAGAAAACTCGACCCGCAAGGGAGAGTAAAACTTCGCTGGTTTTTGCTGTCAAACACGTGTCTGGCGCATTATATTCTATCTTGGGCATTTTCGCTGCCAGGAATATAAATCTGACAAAGTTGGAGTCCAGACCCAGCAGGGATAAGCCCTGGGAGTATGTGTTTTACGCTGATTTTGAGGGGCATGTGGATAGCGAGATATATCAGGGTGTCATCGAGGAACTCCGGGAGAAAACTACTTTTCTTCGCCTGCTTGGCTCTTACCCCAAGTCTGAGGAACAGCTAGCCTAGCTCTGCCTTAAGTTTCCTGTATGTGGCAGCCAGTGCCTCCGAAGTAACCTTGGTATTGGATAGTATGGGCATGAAATTAGTGTCGCCTTGCCATCGGGGCACTACATGAGTATGCAGGTGGTCTTCTATTCCTGCCCCAGCCGCCTTACCGATATTGATTCCAATGTTAAATCCCGCTGGTTTCAGCACGGCAGATAATAATTCGGTGCTTTTTTTCACGAGGTGAAAGTGTTCCATTACCTCTTGATTGGAGAGGCCCCCTAAGTTGGCTGAGTGTCGGTATGGGGCTACCATTAAATGTCCAGGATTATAGGGGAAGGCATTGAGCATAATGAAATTATATTGACCGCGATAGAGGATGAGATTTGCCTCGTCCAGGGCTTCCTTAGGTTTTTGGCATAAAATGCAACCATTACCCTTCGGTTTCTCTATGTACTCTATTCTCCAGGGGGCCCAGATATACTCCATTTGATCCATATACTATGCTAAATAGTTTCTGGTTGCAATAACAGTATGGGATTATTCTGAAGGGGGAACGCCGGTCGATTCTTTCAGGTTAGAGGCTGTTAACTGGAGTAGTTGTGTTAGTGGAGACCTTTGCTTGGGGATGGTGGAGTTATGCTACAATCTAAGCCCGTTGTGTTACGGCCGAAATGAATTAGTTGTCGGATTTTAAATAGATATGTTGGAAGTATTAACACAGAAATTAACCGGAATATTTCGTAGCTTGGGAAAGAAGGGAAAGCTTACCGAAAAAGAAGTTGATGTCGCCTTGAGGGAGATACGGCTGGCTCTGCTTGAAGCGGATGTGAATTTTAAGGTGGTGCGGGAATTTTTGTCCACGGTAAGGGAACGCGCCGTTGAGACTGAGGTATTGCAAAGCCTGACATCGGTACAGCAGATCGTTAAAATCGTCAATGAGGAGATGGTTGGCATCCTGGGGAGGGAACCTGGTCAATTAAGTCTTTCTCATCAGCCCTCGGTAATTCTGCTTGTTGGGTTACAGGGCTCAGGCAAGACAACCTCTGTCGTAAAGTTGGCGTCTCATCTGAAGAGTAGGGGGCAGAACTCACTGCTGGTAGCAGCTGATACCAGGCGTCCTGCTGCTGTGGAGCAACTCAAGCTATTAGGAGAACAGCAGAACATCCAGATGTATAGCGAGGGCGCCAGTGCCATGCCGGTGACTATTTGTCGCCATGCCTTAGGGAAAGCTAAGCAAATGATGGCAGATTGGCTGATTGTGGATACTCAGGGGCGTTTGCAGACCGATGAACATATGATGGCCGAACTGAGTGATATAAAAGATAAATTAGAACCTGCTGAGGTGTTATTGACGGTGGACGCGATGACGGGACAAGATGCTGTGAAAATAGCTCAAGAATTCCATCAGAGGATTGGGCTTACCGGGCTTATCCTGACCAAGATGGATGGTGATGCTAGAGGGGGGGCTGCGCTATCTATCCGGTATGTTACCGGGGTTCCGATAAAGTTTATGGGGTTGGGAGAGAAGGTGGATGATCTGGAGCCATTTTATCCTGATCGGCTGGCCTCTCGCATCTTGGGAATGGGTGACATGCTCACCCTTATTGAGAAAGCCGACAAGGCTATGGATCAACAGCAGCTTAAGCAGTGGCAGAAGAAAATGAACACTGCCAGCTTTGATGTTGAAGATACTTTGGCTCAACTGCGCCAGGTGAAGAAGATGGGTTCATTGAACAGTCTTGTTGAAATGCTCCCAGGCTTTTCCCAATTTGCCTCACGGCTACCTGGGGATGCTGGGGAAAGCCAATTAAGGAAGGTGGAGGCTATTATTCTGTCTATGACTCCTGAGGAGCGGCGTAATCCTGCGATAATTAATGGTAGCCGGCGCCATCGTATTGCTGCTGGAAGCGGAACAACTACTAAGGATGTTAACCAGTTTCTCAGCCAGTTTTACCAGATACAGAAGTTAACCAGGATGATGAAGCGAGGCCGGTTACCAAAGGGCATGCCAGGCATATCTTTTCATCAGGGTCACTCCAGGTAGTCTCTGAGCTTTCGACTGAGCTTGGGATGGCGGAGCTTACGTAAAGCTTTAGCTTCGATTTGGCGAATTCTTTCTCTAGTGACACTGAATTCTTTGCCTACCTCCTCCAAAGTTCGGCCTCGTCCGTCTTGAAGGCCGAATCTAAGTTGTAGCACCCTCTTCTCCCTGGGACTTAATTCATCCAGCACGGACTCAATTTGTTCCTTGAGTAGTTGTTGAGAAACTGCGGATATGGGAGCCAAGCTAGTGTGATCTTCCACAAAGTCACTTAACCGGCTGTCCTCTTCTTCCCCGATAGGCGTTTCTAGGGAGGTAGGTTCATGGTGGAATAGATTCATGATTCCCTCGATTTTTTCCAGTGTTATATCCATATGCTGGCAAATTTCATCGCGTGTCGGCTCACGTCCATACTCTTGAGTTAGCTCTCGCGTGGTTCTCAGTAACCTGTTAATTGTCTCAATCATGTGAACAGGGATACGAATTGTGCGGGCGTGGTCGGCTATAGCCCTGGTGATACCCTGCTTGATCCACCAAGTGGCATAGGTGCTGAATTTATATCCTTTCCTGTACTGGAATTTGTCCACGGCCCTGATAAGCCCGATGTTTCCTTCCTGGATAAGGTCAAGCAGAGACATGCCATGTCCAATATATTTCTTGGCTATACTTACTACCAGGCGTAGATTGGCTTGAATGAGATGCGTCTCAGATCTTTCTGCTTCACCTTTTATCTTTTCAAAATGGTCTGTGAATGCGCTGGCATGTGAACTCACGGCGTGAAGAAATTCACTATCAGATAAGCAAGCTGGTATTTCCTGCCAGGGAATCTGTTCTTTGATGGATTTCAGTATCTGTGGAGATAGGAGTCGACTGCTTATGGAGAGGGCGATAATAGCTTTTTCTGCAGCAGGATTCTCTCCATTTATTCTTTGTGCTACCTTGGGGAGTAGTGCTGGGTCGGTAACTTTATCAATAGCGGCTCGGAATTCAGGGTTCATAGTTGTTTCCAGCAAATCACAAGGGCTACTATCAATGCCCAGATGCTCTCTGATTACCTGAACCACGGGATAAGATTGATACAGCTGGTCAAGCAGGTATATTACGATGTCAGTTGTTGCGGGAGAGGTTTTGTATTTCTTGAAATGTGCCTCTTCTATTCTCTTCAGATAATTACCCTGCTCTGTTTTGTTGGACAGGATTTTTTCCTCAGCAGCCTTAAGTAACGGCACTTTGCCGATTTCGTGGAGGTACATGCGAGCTGAGTCATCACTTACCTCCTCTGGCTCGATTTGTGGTTTGATCTCCTTGGTAGAATCTTCCTCAGATAAAGCTTCATTCTCTTCATTCTCTTCATTCTCAGAATCTGATTCACTAAGGAGAATATTTTCTATTGCCCTCTCAGTGTTTTTCTTGCTGTTGGCAGGACTGCTATTTTTGACTGGTGTCATTCTTATTCCTCCGATTTCCTTCTCTGATGAAAATTTCCTGTAGTTGTTGGTCTGGAAGTATACCTTGCTCCTCCAACTTGGCTAATTCAGCAGCTATACCTTCTTTCTCGCGTGTTATGCTGAACATAAACTCTCTCTCTCTCTGAGAGCGTTTGGTTAATCTCTCCTGTAAGCGCAGAATACAATCACTACACGCAGTCTGTCTGTTACTGAAGTCTTTCTTGATGGCCGGGGGAAAGGATTTATGATATAGATATTGTATGTGTTCTGCTAAGCCAGGGTCAAGTTTCTGGCTCAGGGTATTGATGTCGGGGTCGCGTTGCCATGCGAGGAATAACTCGCGATTTTCAGTAGATTCGAAGTGATCTGGTGATAGTTCTTGAGCCACACTTCGCAGATCGGGATATTGCAGGAGCAGGGCCAGGCAGTAGCTATCGAGCGGGCTGGCCAGATCAGGGCGCTGCGGATTAAAGCTTTCTCCAGCCATGGGGTATGTCTGTCTTCTTCTATTCGCATGAAGCTTTTTCAAGTTTGTTACCAGGGTTGCCTCGCTTACTTTCAGTATATTGGCTAGTTTTTGGATGTAATGAGCTTGATATATGGGGTCAGTAATCTCGCTAATAAGAGGGAGGAGTTTTTGAGCTGCCGTGGACTTATCTTTGGCCTTGTTGAGGTCGAGCTTACTGATTGTTACCTGGAAGGCGAAATCGAGAGATGGTAGTGCTTCTTGGACCAAATTTTGCCATGTAGATGGACTTTCTTCGATTACATCATCAGGGTCTTTGCCTTGAGGTAGAGATATGACCTTTAGTTCGGCATCGACGATACCTTTACCCAATGACTTTACCAGAGTTTCTATCCCTCTAAGTGTTGCTTCCTCCCCGGCGGTGTCAGCATCAAGTGCCAATGTGATGTGCTTGGTTAATCGCTTGATAACTTCTACCTGTTTCTCAGTGAGGGATGTGCCCATTGAAGCAACCACATTGTTCCATCCATGCTGGTGGGCTTTGATAGTATCCATGTAGCCTTCCACGACAATAACCAGGTTGTTTGTCCGGATGGCATTCTTGGCTCTGTCGATACCATAGGGAGTACTGCTTTTATCAAAAAGTGGTGTTTGGGGAGAGTTAATGTACTTGGGCTGTGAGTTGTCCAGGGCTCTAGCTCCGAATCCTGTGACTCTGCCCTGGATATCACATATGGGAAACATTAATCGATTACGAAATCTGTCGTAGCTATTTCCCTCTTTCGAAATTATCAACCCAGCTTGTTCTATTTCCTCGTCCTTATATCCTTTGTTCTGGAGAAAAGTTTTCAGCACATCCCATCCGTTGGGGCTGTAACCCAGGCGAAAGTCGCTTATAACTTCCGGGCTTAGCTTTCTGGCGTTGAGATATTTTCTTGCGACTTCCCCTGTAGCAGTATTTGTCAATATGTGGTGATAGTATTCGGCAGCGGCATCTGTTACATGGAATAACCGTTGTTGTGCTTCATTCTCAGCAACTCTTGTTGGTCCCTGAGAACTCAAAGATATACCTGCCCTTTCAGCCAGTATGCGCAGGGATTGCCCAAATTCGACCCCCTCTTTTTTCATAATAAATGAGAATACATCTCCCCCTGTGCCGCAAGCACCAAAGCAATGCCATGTCTGCTGTTCTGGAAATACGAAGAACGAAGGATGCTTCTCGTTGTGGAAGGGGCACAGGGCCTTGAAGTTCTGTCCTGCTTTTTCCAGGTGGACATGTTCGGAGATGACATCCACTATATCTATTTTGTGTTTTATATCTTCGGCCAAGCTCAACTTATATCTATCTCCTCAGCTGACCATAATGTGTATTATCTGGGCTGGATACAATCGGAGGAGTTAAATCACATTTTCCCTATCCTGGCCGAGGTACCAGTACATTGATATGACTCATTTCAGCCAGATTGGCTCCTTTGCTACCAGCGAGCGGAATGTCCTGTTTGCTGAATTCACTAAACCAGGCGATATACTTTATGGTTGTTTATAGGGCGTTTCCTTGTTAGGAATAGTGAAATTATACCATATGCAGGGTAACTCAACAAAATATTTTGTCGAATGCAATACCTTGAAGACGGTGCTGGTTTAGGCTAAAATGGTTGACTTGAATTAGCTGATTGATTAGGATTAGCAGGATAATATGACGTTTATCTGGGGAGCAGTATGGTAGAGATGACAATTGAGAGCATCCGCGTCAGCCTGATGAATTATCAGCGGGTGGTCATATTGAAAGAGAAAGATAGTAATCGCTACTTGCCTATCTGGATTGGGCCCAATGAAGCAGATGCTATTGCAGTTAAGCTGCAGAATGTTGAACTCAACCGTCCCCTGACGCACGACTTGTTACAATTGGTGATTACTACGCTGGGAGCTTCACTCAACTTTGTTGTGGTGAGTGCGCTGCAAAACGATACTTTCTATGGCAAGCTTGATTTAAGTGTTGGGGATGAAGAGGTAGAGATTGATTCGCGTCCCAGCGATGCGCTGGCTTTAGCTGTCAGGATGGGGGTGCCCATATATGCGGAAGAGGCGGTATTGGCTAAAGCTGGCATCACACTTGAAGAGGAGGTACGCCAGCCTGGCTCTGAAGGTGAGGCTGAGGGCAAGGTTGATGATAAGGAATTGAAAGGCCTATCTGCCTACGAAGATTTTGTCAACACGCTGGACCTGGAGGATTTCAAGAAACGTAAGTCGTAGTGATTTATGAGAAGGAGTTATGGTGAAAACCTGGCCGGCAGCTATGCAGTTGCTTGTCGTTGGATTTTATGTTGCCCTGAGCCTTATAGTACCAGCGGGGATAGGTTTTTGGTTTGATCAGAGAGCAGCTCATGACTTTCCGTGGCTTACACTCGTTGGATTGGGGGTGGGGACTATAATTATGGTCTATGGAGTGTATCAGATGGTATTGCCTTTTTTGAAAGAACCTCAGCAAGAAGGGAAAGAAAGTCAGCTTCATGGACCAGCGAGGATACTTTCAAATTTGACTTCTTCGAGTCGGAAGAAGAATAAAGAACAAAAATAATGGCTAAAAAGAAGCTTTTAGGTTGCTCCTTAAATATATGGATCATCGGT
>JAUXIH010000036.1 GCA_030621105.1 Dehalococcoidia bacterium
GGCAACATCCCTGCATCTCCTGAGGAAATAATATTCACCTTGCTCAGCATCTGGCGAACAATGATACTGATATGCTTATCATGAATGTTCACTCCCTGAGAATGATATATCTTCTGAACCTCATCAACCAGATAATGCTGTACTGCTTCCCGACCATTGACACGTAGCACATCTCGAGGGTCAAGGACTCCTTCCGTAAGCTGCTCCCCCACTCTCACCTCGCTCCCCGATCGGACAAGCAGACGCACACCATGAGGAACCTTATACTCCCTCTCCTCTTTCTCTTCATATTTGATATAAATATGATCCCCCTCAATACTAACTCGACCAGCAACTTTCGACGTCCCTTCATCCCCCTCCATTGCCACGGGCAAGCTTTTAACATCCTGCGATGCCGCTTCCCTTAGAGAGAACAAAGGAGTCCCAGCACTAACCTCCTGTCCATCAACGACAACAGCTTCAGTGCCAGGGGGCAAGATATGTTCATCAGAGTAAACTTCTGAACTCACAATTCTAATTGTTTTTTGTTCATCGGCTTCAAGTATCTGGACCACACCATCGATCTCAGACATAATGGCGACGCCTTTAGGCGTTCTGGCCTCAAAGAGCTCACTGACCCGGGGCAAACCACTGGTGATATCAATTCCAACAACACCTCCTGTATGAAACGTGCGCAAGGTAAGCTGAGTTCCTGGCTCTCCAATGCTCTGAGCGGCAACAATACCCACAGCTACCTTTTTTTTCACAAGGTTTAACTTGGACAGATCCCTGCCATAACAATACTGACAAATACCAAAACGAGAGCGACAAGTAAGGGGTGATCGTACATACACCTTAGTCACACCAGCATCAAGAATGTGCCTAACCACCTCCCCATCAATCTCCTCATTGCGATTAACTATGACTTCGCCAGTTTCAGGATCAGCAACTTCAGCTGCAGCTAGGTACCCAATGATTCTCTCTCCAAAGGAAGGCAGGGAGGCATCCTCTGTACCTGCGAATATCCAGACCCCTTGCGTCGTGCCACAATCTTTCTCCGTAATAATGATATCTTGCGCTACATCTATCAATCGTCTTGTGAGATAACCACTATCAGATGTCCGTAACGCGGTATCAGCCAGCCCTTTACGTGCGCCATGAGTAGATATAAAGTATTCCATGGCAGATAACCCGCCGCGGAAACTGGACTTTATGGGAAAATCTATGATTTTCCCTGAAGGATCGGTCATTAAGCCACGCATCCCCGCCATCTGGGCTACCTGAGAGATATTCCCCCTGGCTCCCGATGTAGCCATCATGTAAATATCGCTACGAGGATTCATAGATTGAGACACAGCTTCAGTAACCCCCTCTATCGTATCCAACCACACCCTAACAGTACTCTCATACCTCTCATTATCACTCAATTCACCGCGATTAAAGCTGTTTTCGATTATGGCAGCCTTATTATCAGCCTCAGCAATAAGTTGAGGTTTATCTGCAGGTTCCTCAACATCGTCCATAGAGAAGGAGATGCCTGATTGCATGGCATACTTGAAACCTATTCGTTTGATGGCATCCAGCGCCACAGCAGTCACTTCGTTTCCAAGTAGACGAATGCTCTTGGACACCAACTCCTTCAGGGTCCCTTTGTCCACAACATTGTTAAAAAAACGCAGCTTCGGTGGCAGAGCATCATTGAACAATATTCGCCCCACAGTAGTATCTATCCTCTCCCCCTGTCTATCCTTATCACGCACCATAATCTTAGCACCAAGATCAATAACTCCCAGATCATAAGCTAGCCTAGCCTCAGCAAAATTACTGAAAGCTTTCCCCTCACCCTTAACCCCATCCGTCATACGGGTGAGATAGTAACATCCAAGAACTATATCCAGGGTAGGCGATACCACAGGCTCGCCATTACTGGGCAACAACATATTATGCACACTAAGCATATGCTCTTTGGATTCTCTAACTGCCATACGGGACAAAGGCACATGAACTGCCATCTGATCACCATCAAAATCAGCATTGAAGGCAGCACAAGCCAGCGGATGGAGCTGAAAAGCATTACCATCGATCAAGATGGGGTCAAAGGCCTGAATGCTCAAGCGATGTAATGTGGGGGCGCGGTTTAGTAATACAGGGCGTTCTCTAACGACATCATTAAGCAATCCCCAAACCTCAGGGCTTACCTTCTCCACCTGATGTCTGGCACTCTTTAAGTTGGTAGCATAACCAGCTTCTATTAATTTTCGCATAACAAAAGGTTTAAATAGCTCAAGGGCCACATGACGGGGTAAACCACATTGGTGCAACTCAAGTTGGGGACCAACAACAATAACCGAGCGGCCACTATAATCTACCCTTTTCCCCAAAAGATTCTGCCGAAATCTCCCCTGCTTACCACTCAACATGGCTGCAAGAGATTTCAACGGATGCTTATTGCCATTGGTGACCACAGGCCTTCTCCTGCCATTATCAATAAGCGCATCAACAGCCTCCTGCAACATGCGTTTTTCGTTACGAATAATAACCTGAGGCGCTCCCAGAGACATAAGACGGCGAAGGCGGTTATTACGATTGATGACCCTCCGGTAAAGGTCGTTAAGGTCACTGGTGGCAAAACGACCATTGTCCAGCTGAACTATAGGCCGAAGTGAAGGAGGCAATACTGGAAGCACAGTCAAAATTACCCAATCAAGCTTATTGCCACTACGCTTAAGGGCTTCAACCAACTGCAACCGCTTTACAGTTTTCTTGCGATGCTCTCCAGACACAACTTCCACTTCCTGCAACAAGTCTTGATATAGCTTTTCTATACCGATCTGCTTCAAGATCTCCGAAATAGCTTCAGCTCCAATGCCAGAATGGAAAATATCACCATACTTACTTACTAACTCTCTCCTTCTCTCATCACTAAGCAGCTTCAGGGGCTGAAGTTTAGCTATTTCATCTTTTCTGGCTTTCAGATCCTCCGCAAACTTCTCCTTCTGTTCTACAAACTTAGCACGTATATGATTTATTTCCTTAACTACGGACTCATCATCCTCATTAAACCCAGCTTTCTCCTTGAGTTCCTCCACTTCCGTGCTTACCTGCTCTTCACTTTCACTAATCTTCCGAGCTACTTCCTCCTCCATCTGGTGAATCTGATCATCACAGGCTTCTCTGTTAACAGAAATGATAATATGTTGGGCAAAATAGATAACTCGCTCCAGATCTCTAGGCGAAATGCCAAGAATAAGAGCAAGCCGACTAGGAACAAGCTTGGTAAACCAGATGTGGGCAACAGGTGTAGCTAATTCAATATGCCCCATCCGTTCCCTACGAACACTTGAAGGAGCTACCTCAACCCCACACTTATCACATGTAATACCAGCATATCGCTTCTTTTTATACTTGCCACAATGACACTCATAGTCCTTAACTGGACCAAAGATTCTCTCACAAAAAAGCCCATCCCTCTCAGGCTTCAATGTGCGATAATTTATCGTCTCCGCCTTAGTCACCTCACCGTGAGACCAGCTCCTGATCTGTTCAGGGGAGGCAAGACTTATTCTAATACCCTTAACATCTTCAAATTCCACCATTCTTATCACCTTTAATCATATCCCGTTCCCCAAGTTTTGGTGCGACATCACTAAATAGATTAATTTCCCCTTCTTTCTCACTAAGCAATTCCACAGAGATACCCAAAGCCCGCAGCTCCATAAATAAAACTTTGCACGCTTCAGGAACCCCAGGGTTCTGAATATCCTCGTTCTTAATAATAGCCTCATAAGCCTTGGCTCGCCCTCTCACATCATCCGATTTGACGGTGAGCATCTCCTGAAGCGTGTACGCAGCACCATAACCCTCTAAAGCCCACACCTCCATCTCTCCAAACCTCTGGCCACCAAATTGGGCCTTGCCGCCTAGAGGCTGTTGCGTGATCAACGAGTAAGGGCCAGTAGAACGAGCGTGTACTTTATCCTCCACAAGATGTATCAACTTCATCATATAAACATTGCCTACAACCACAGGTTGATCGAACACCTCTCCACTTATTCCATCTCTGAGAGGCAGCCTGCCAAAAATAGGAGGGTAGAGCTTGCGCTCTTCATAAAACTGTTGTGCCTGCTTCTCAACCTCAGCATCACTCATATTTATTGTCTCTGTCCCCAAGTCTTCCAGCCACAAGCGGAGAGAGACACTTCTGGCTTTCCCCTTCTGTTTCTCATCCAATATCTCCTTGGCAGAGAAGCCGCGTTCGGCAAGCCATGCTTCCACCTTTTTCATATCGACAACATCGGTAACATGGGGTCTCACATTGACTGCCCCCGCTTCCCACGCTATCCAAGCCCTAGCCAGGGCATCCTCAATATCAAGCGTGTCCGCCCCATCAAAAATAGGAGTAATCGCCTTAAATCCAAATAAATAAGCAGCCCATCCCAGATGAGATTCAAGCACCTGCCCTATGTTCATGCGGGATGGAACACCCAGAGGATTAAGAACAATATCTACTGGAGTACCATCAGGCAAAAATGGCATGTCCTCCTCAGGCAATATAATTGAGACAACCCCTTTATTGCCATGCCTGCCTGACATCTTGTCGCCAACTGAGATCTTGCGCCTCTGCGCCACCCAAACTTGCACCAACTGCTTAACACCAGGCGCTAAATCATCATGCTTTTCACGAGAAAGAACCTTAGTATTAATCACTCTTCCCCAACCACCAGGAGGCACCTTAAGAGAGTTATCCTTCACTTCCCGAGTCTTCTCTCCGAAGATGGCCCTGAGCAGTTTTTCCTCTGCAGAAAGCTCTGTTTCACCCTTGGGAGTAATCTTCCCCACCAAAATATCACCAGCCCTCACTTCAGCGCCAATATACGCAATCCCATCTTCATCAAGATTAGCCAAACTTTCGAGACTAACATTAGGTATATCTCTGGTGATCTCCTCTGGACCCAATTTAGTAACACGCGCTTCTATCTGATACTTCTCAATATGAACTGAGGTATATACATCATCCTTTACCAGCCTTTCGCTAAGAATGATAGCATCTTCATAGTTGTATCCCCGCCAGCTCATAAAAGCCATGATAAGATTCTGTCCCAGTGCAAGCTCTCCATTATCTGTAGAGGAACTGCTCACCAATGCCTGTCCCTTAATAACCTTGTCTCCTTTACTCGCTATAGGATACTGGTTACAACATGTACCCTGATTGGTCCTGACAAACTTACTGAGTTGAAAGGAATGCTCCTCCCCTTTTGTATCTTCGACCACTATTTCCATGCTTGTTGCTGAAGTCACCACTCCATCGCTCGGAGCAAGTATCGCCTGTCCACTATATTTGGCTACTTCTCCCTCCATTCCAGTAGCAACTATAGGGGCATGGGGGCATAGTAATGGAACTGCCTGACGTTGCATATTAGAACCCATTAAGGCTCGATTAGCATCATCATGTTCCAGAAATGGAATAAGTGAGGCAGATACACTGAATATTTGTTTGGGTGAAACTTCCATATAATCGACACTGCCCACCGTTTCCTTGAAATACTTGCCGCCTCTCTTAACCTCGATGCGCTCCTTAATAAATTCGTCTCTATCATTCAATAGGGTATTAGCAGGTGCAATGCTATGCTGTTCTTCTTCGTCAGCCGTTAACCGGGACGCATCGCGAGATACAAAGGGAATGACCTTCGCGGAAAACTCAGGAAATGAAGATATCTTTCGTGCTAAGTCTTCGGACACAATATCTCCAGACTTAGCAATAATCTTGCCTTTGTTATCCACTACGTCCTGTTGAAGCATTCTCCCTTGCAAGTTCTGCCCAGCACTGGATACTTCATGGATTACTTTGCGATATAAGGTTTCCAGAAAACCATACTTATTGATGGAAGCATAAGTGGCTAAAGAGCCAATAAGCCCAATATTTGGACCTTCTGGCGTTTCTATAGGACAAATCCTGCCATAGTGGGAATGGTGCACATCACGAACCTCAAAACCAGCTCTTTCTCGAGAAAGGCCCCCAGGTCCCATGGCAGACAAGCGCCGCCTGTGAGTTAATTCAGCTAGAGGATTGGTCTGGTCCATAAATTGGCACAACTGCGACCGGCCGAAAAATTCCCTCATGGCTGCTACCACAGGGCGGATATTAATTACATTGACGGGAGTTGCAACATCAGGTCCCAGAATACTCATCCGCTCCTTGATAGCTCTTTCCAATCGCAGCAGACTAACATGAAATTGCTTCTGTATCAGAAAACCTACTGTTTGGGCCCGACGATTTCCCAGGTGGTCAATATCATCAGGGGCCTCCTTCCCATTGTTAAGCAAGATGATATGGCGCACAATCTGCTGTATATCAGCAGGAGTTAAGGCAACATAATCCTCAGGAACATCAACCCCTAACTTTTTATTCAGCTTGTACCGCCCAACTTTACCCAAGCTATAGCGCTTAGGATTGAATAGAAAATTCTTTAACAACGTCTCCGCACTATCAAGGCTGGGAGGTTCACCTGCAGACAGCTTGCGATAAATATCTACTAGCGCAGAGCTTTTATCCTTAATCGCAGGGTCTCTCTCCAGAGTAGAACGAATAAAATGGTGTTCATTCGAGTTGTCCACATCCTGAAAAAAAGAGATAATATCACCATCAAGCCCAGAGCCTATAGCACGAAGCAAAGTGGTAACAGGTATCTTTCGTTTTCCCCCCAGCTTGACAGAAACCACATTCCGGTTGGAGGTATCAAAATCAAGCCATGCGCCCCTCTCAGCCACCAGTTTGGCATACCCCAACTCACGTCCACTCACAGAATCCCGCTCCAGAGTAAAGTATACCCCAGGGAAGCGACTTATCTGGCTAACAACCACCCGTTCCGCTCCAGAAATAACAAACGTTCCCCGGTCTGTCATCAATGGAAAATCACCAAAGAATAACTCCTGCTCCTTAATCTCTCCTGTTTCCTTAACAAGTAAATGAACCGTAACATAGAGAGGAGAAGAATAAGTCATATTGCGCTCCAGGCACTCAGCTATGGAATGCTGCGGCTCGCGAAATTTGTAATCGACAAACCTCAATTCCAACCTATTGCCAGTATAATCTTTGATAGGAAAAACCTCATTAAAAAGTTCCCGTAACCCTTCCTCCTGAAACCAACGAAAGGAACTGACCTGAACTTGAATGAGATCAGGCACCTCCACCACCTCAGGGAACTTGGCGAACGATCTCACCCGCCTGGAGTTAAGCACTCGTCCAACAGCCATAAATCCTCCTTGTCAAAAACAAGTACACAATTGATGCCTCTAAACCAAATACTAAATTATTGAAATAATCACAGGGGAAACTTGTAGACACAAAGAAAAGGGAAGGTTAAACACATCACGAGATCAAAACGCAACATTGAATGAAGGGAAATTATACCAACATGATAAAACCATGTCAACAACAATTATTCTATCTGATATAAGCTATTATGTAAAGTATTATATCGTATCCATATGCTATATAGACTCCATTGCCTGCTTTTCTATAAACTAATACTAACATGAAAGCGATAATTCAACGAGTTACCGATGCCGCGGTAAGTGTCGAGGACAAAATAGTAGGCAGCATTGGTCAGGGGCTGGTCATATTCATTGGCATAGAAATAAACGACGCACCAGAAGATGCTTCATACCTGGCCAGGAAAATAACCAACACGCGCATCTTCCCTAGTGATGCCCGCAACTTCTCCCTCTCCGCACTCGACACCAAGAGTGACATTCTAGTGATCAGCCAGTTCACTCTCTTAGGAGACACGCGAAAGGGAAGGCGCCCCAGTTTTACGGATGCAGCTTCTCCCAAGAAGGCATACGAATTATACAATTTTTTTATTCAAGAAGTGCGAAACACAGGCCTCAAGGTGGAAACAGGAATTTTCCAGAAATATATGATGGTAGAAATACATAACGATGGACCAGTTACCCTATTAATAGAAAGCCCGAGCCAAAAGATATAAGCGGCGGAGGAAGCTCAGAAATATCCTCTAACTCGCAGAAAACATAAATAACCCCACAGGTCACCAGAAGAATGCAGAAACCTCTTGTGCACGACTACTTACCGCTGTATCTATCCAGATCCAAACTAATGTCCAAAGAGTGATATGAGTGGGTAATAGCTCCAACAGAAATAAAATTAACCCCAGTTTGGGCAACATCACGTACGTTACTCAAAGTAATCCCGCCCGAGGCTTCAACTGAAGCATGCCCACCAATAGCCTTCACCGCTACTCGCATATCATCAAGACTCATATTGTCCAGCATTATTATGTCCGCTCCAGCCTCGGTAGCCTCCAGCGCTTCTTCAGCAGTATTGACCTCTACCTCAACCATCAGCC
>JAUXIH010000083.1 GCA_030621105.1 Dehalococcoidia bacterium
TAAACTATGTTATTCAGCATACCACTGTTAGCCAATTAGATTTGGCTGAACTTGGCAGCTATTCCCTGCAATCTGAACTTGACAAATTTCATGCGAGCTTTACAATCACTGAAAAACTAAAGGAGTTACCTGAGAAGAGGAAGAACCTCTTGATAGAAAAGTTGCTTTCCATTTCTGGCGTGGATATTCCTCCCGATTTGGGCAAGGAGTTTGCTTTATCCTGGGATGAAATCAGAGAAATGCATGATGATGGCATCGCTTTTGGTGCTCATTCGGTTAATCATCCCGTCTTAACAAATATGCCCTTGGAACAAGCCAAGTGGGAGATTATCCAGTCAAAGAAAGATATTGAGGAAAAGTTAAGGCAGCCAGTTACAGCATTTTCCTATCCCAACGGCGACTTCAACCCTGATATAGCCAAGTTTATTCAGGAAAGTGGCTTCACTTGTGCTGTTTCTGTTTTACCGTGTAAACTAATTACTCCCAAGGATAACCCTTATGAATTAAACAGGATCTGCGTAGACGAAAATTTCAACAAGTTCGAGGTTGTCTTCTCTGGACTGTGGGGAGACCTAGAGGGCATATTGAGACGAGGAGAGAGATAAGCTGTGGCTGAGATTGAATTGGTAAAGCACCGGGAGAAAAGAGAAGAGCTATTGGGTTTATTCCAGGCATCTTTCGGTCTCACAGTGACAGCAGAGCTTTGGAATTGGAAATACTTCCAAAATCCACTTGCGCCGGCCGTCCCCGAACTTATCGTGGCAACAGATAGAGGTAGAATCGTTGGCGCCAGACCATTCCTTCTTGCTGAACTCTGGCTTGGAAACGAAAGAGTAAAAGCTGCCCAGCCCTGTGATACCATGGTGCATCCGCAATATCGTCAAGAGGGAATATTCAGCCGAATGAATCAATTTGCCATTGAATATTTCAGGCGGGAGGGTTATGCTCTATTTTATAATTTCCCGAATTCAAATTCTCGCCCGGGATATCTAAGACAGGGTTGGGAAATAGTAGCAATCACAGAAACCTTGTACCGATTTGATAATCCTCAGAAGGTAATCTCATATAAGTTAAGGAATAAATTCTTGGGAACTGGCCTAGGATTTTTCTATGATAAACTTCTAAATGCCAGAATAAAGGCATCTCCGTTATCAAGCTCTTTTCAAATTGAGGTGTTCGACCAATTCGCCGACGAACTTAAGGAAGTTGACACCCTAAGTGATAAATCGGCTATAAATTTGGCAAGAGGCGAGACTTATCTCAGATGGAGGTTCGACCAGCACCCGGAGCATAGCTATAAATACATCGTGGTTAGAAAGAAGGGTGAGTTATGGGGATATGCTGTGGTTAGTGTCCAAGAGCAACTTAACGGCTTAATTTATGGGATGATAGTGGACTACTTGGTAAAGGACAAAGATATTGACTGTTTCCGCTTGCTTATAAATGAATGCCTAATCGAGTTAAAAAATTCCGAATGTGACTTCATTTCTATCTGGGCGTTCAGTCAGCCAGAGTTTAGAAGGGAATTAATCAAACTTTGTGGCTTCAAGTCCTCATCAAGGTTCCCCTATAACAGATTTTTGGGCGAAGGTCATTTTGTTGCCCGAGAGGTAGATGAGCAAGTGCTGGAGAAAATTGACATCTATAATAAGGAGAATTGGCGAGTTACCTGCATTTATCCTGATACGACATAGGCCCCCTTGTGCTTGATGGGCAAACATAGATATAACTGACTCACACAAATCGTGTTCTGGAGGCTCTACCAATGATAGGAAATGACGGTTCTCCGTCCCCTAATCAGGTCACCCGTAGCTTTGCTGGAGCTAAGATGGTTGCTGTGGTTAGTAATCCAAATGAGATACACAAGTTAACTTCAGGAATCAAATCAAAACAAAATATAGATATAAACAAAGTAAAGTTTATTTGCTTGAACACACATGTCTATCAAGAGTTAGCTCGCAGGGGATTGGATTGCAAAATGCCAGCGGATTACGGATTATCAAGTACAGAAATAGAGGAAGATGCACTTAAGTGGTTCAGAACATTTCCCAATGCTCCAGTGAGGGATAACAAAAACATAAAGGAGATACTCCAGCACGAAGGTATCTCTGTATGGTGGCTCGTGGATGAAACAATTTACCTCAGCCAATTTGTGTTTAACACCAGCGCGAAGGAGATTCTTAGGCAAACGATAATGTTTGACCATATAATCAGTGCTGAGAATCCCTCTATGGTTTGGTGTACGCGACGTAACAAATTAACTTACCACATTATCAATTCAATATCTCATTCAAGAAGCATCACTATACTCACATCTCCTCCCTCTTTCGATATAAAGGGCTGTTTGTCTCAAAGGTTGAAAGGTATCGTTCATGTCTATGGTCAATGGGCAGTAGTGCTGGTAAGGAAGTTTTGGTGGACGCTTTTGGGCGGAAATCCCAGCACGACACCCACACCTAGCGGAAAACGAATCCTTATATCCACAGGCGATAACTGGTGGAACATCTATAACCTGAAAACAGGAGTAACCCGAAAGGGGCAGAAAACTTTTGACCCAGTCATTGACATATTAAAGGAAGATGGCCATACGGTAGTTCTTGTAGATAGCCCCACTATCTCAGCAACAAGGTGGCGCATCGGAACTATGAAAGAAAAAAAACTAGATAACAGAATGATATATCGACCTTTTGAGTCTTACCTCAGCCCAAGAGCTGTTCTGACGGCATTCAAGGCAGCAAGAAGGATACACAAGGATTACCAGTCTTTGAGCAACTTAAGAACATTTAAAGAATCAATGAACTGGCATGATATACCACTCTGGAATCTGGTCAAGAAAAATTTCTCCTTCGCTTTCTCAATAAGCAATCTAATGAGGGTCATTTGTATTTGTGAGATGGCCAAACACATGGTAGAAACAGAAAAGCCAGATGGGATTATAATGTCTGGCGAATACCCTTCCGAAAGGCCAATGGTTGCAACAGCTAGACCGAAAGGGATACCCACATTGTTTTTCCAGCATGGTATCTATTCTCCCTACCACATTCACTATAATCATAGGGAGGAGGATATCAGCCCCAACGGTGAGTGTTCGGCTCCCTACTGCCCTATTCCGGACAAGTTTGCCTTTTATAGCGATTATGATAAGGGTAATTTGGTAAATCGGGGCAAGTTTCCTGAGAAGGATGTTCTTGTAATTGGTCAACCAAGGTATGACATAATAGCCAGAGCGCCTCAAATATTTAGCAGAGAGGAAACATTCAAAAGGCTGAACTTAGACCCGAATAAGAAATTGATTGTCTGGACTACTCAAACACATGGCCTACCGCTTCAAGAAAATGAAAGGAATATAGCTGCTGTCTATAATGCCGTGAAATCACTCAATGAAATCCAGTTGGTAATAAAACTGCATCCTGGGGAGAACCAAAAGGCCCCGCTGTATAAGAAAAATAAGTCTTATAATCCGGTGATACTTGATCGTGAGGCTAATACCTTCGAACTCCTTTATGTATCAGATGCGGTGCTCACAAGGCACTCTACTACTGGTGTAGAAGCAATAATGTTAGATAAGCCTGTAATTGTAATGAACTTAAGCGGTGCTCTAGATTTAGTGCCATATGTAGAATCGGGGGCGGCTCTCGGTGTATATAATGACGACCAGCTTATACCGGCAATCAAAGATGCGCTGTATAATAAAGAGGTTCGAGAAAAGCTTGCCGAGGCACGAAGGAAATTTGTCTATGACCACGCCTATATTCAGGATGGACAGGCTTCTAAGAGAGTTGCAGATTTGATCATACAGATGATAGAGGAGGCTAAGCAAAGAAGGAGGACTTTTAATGACTCTTGAGAATAAAGTTATTTTGATAACCGGTGGCACGGGTTCTTTCGGTCAAAAATTCACTGAAGTAGCATTGCAAGAGTATAATCCGAAGGTAATTCGAGTATTCTCCCGAGGGGAATTGCTTCAGCAAGAAATGCGTCAGAAGTTTAATGATGATCCCAGACTGCGCTTTTTCATCGGTGATGTCAGGGATAGGGAAAGAGTCTATCGAGCCATGAACGGAGTTGATATTGTGGTGCATGCTGCTGCTTTAAAGCAGGTGCCAACTTGCGAGTATAATCCGATTGAGGCGGTGAGAACAAACATCGACGGGGCGGTTAATGTTATTGATGCTGCTATCGATAATGGCGTGGGAAAGGCTATAGCTATCAGTAGTGATAAAGCAGCCCACCCCGTTAATCTCTATGGAGCCACAAAATTGGTCATGGAGAGGCTTTTTATTCAAGCTAATGTTTATGCCGGGGGGCGAAAGCTTAAGCTTAGTTGCACGCGCTACGGCAATGTTGTCGGCAGCCGGGGCAGTGTTATCCCGCTTTTCCTCGAACAAAGAAAAAATGGTACAATCACCATCACCGATGAACGAATGACCCGCTTCTGGATTACCCTCGAACAGGGAGTCCAGTTTGTTATTGATTGCATTGACAGGATGCGAGGGGCTGAGGTCTTTATTCCCAAGATTCCCAGTATGAGAGTCATCGATTTAGCCGAAGTGATTGCCCCGGGAATTGAGAAGGATGTTATCGGGATACGCCCCGGGGAGAAAATCCATGAAACTCTCTTGACCGAGGAAGAGGCCAGGCAGGCCAGGGAATTTAATAGTTACTTTTCCTGGGGTCGAGGCGAGCTTGGAGATGGTAAACCCCTACCTGATGGCTTCAGGTACACCAGTGATAACAATAGCTGGTGGCTGACTAAGGGAGAACTCGAAAGGATGATGGAAGGTCTTTAATCATGGAGCGGTTAGCAATTGAAGGTGGAATGCCGGTAAGAGCCGAGCTTCTCCCTTATGGACATCAGTGGATTGATGATGAGGATATTGCCTCTGTTGTTGAGGTACTCAAGAGCGATTGGATTACTCAGGGCCCCAAAGTAGATGAGTTTGAAAAAGGAGTTGCTCAATATTGCGGGGCTAAATATGCAGTAGCTGTTTCCAGCGGCACAGCTGCTCTGCATGCTGCCTGCGCTGTAGCCGGAATTTCGAACAGTGATGAGGCAATAACTAC
>JAUXIH010000140.1 GCA_030621105.1 Dehalococcoidia bacterium
TCCGACATGGACATCTCCACCCTGCTGGTCAAAGAACTCCAAAAGCTTTATGCTGCTGAGGGAGGCCCCAATGCCGATGCCATCACAAATTTGACCTGGAACTATGGCGGCCCTCCAGACGTGCACCAGGTGGCCAGGGAAATAAATGGCTATGATCTCAACACCGGCAAACTTTTATCCAGCTTTGGTAATCTCAAGGATAACGGTTCTACCTCCTCAGGCAACTGGCTATATTGCGGCAGCTATACCGAGGCAGGAAACATGGCTGCTCGGCGCGACCCCACTCCCGACAAGTTCGACATCGGGCTGTATCCCAACTGGTCATGGTGCTGGCCGGTAAATCGCCGTATCATCTACAACCGCGCATCGGTTGACCTGAACGGAAAGCCCTGGGACTCCCAACATCCAGTTATCAGTTGGGATGATATCCTCGGCTCCTGGCAGGGAGATGTCCCCGATGGCGGCTGGCCACCCATGGCGGTGAACCCGGAGAAAACAAAGCTGCCATTTATCATGAAGCCCGAGGGCGTCGCTCGCCTCTTTGGCATGGGACTGGCCGATGGACCTTTCCCCGAGCACTACGAGCCATGGGAAAGTCCGGTAAATAATCAGATGTCAGGGACACAGAACAATCCCGCCATCAAGATATGGGACTCAGCGATGGATTACAAGGGAACCCGTGATCAATACCCCATCGTGGCCACCACTTACAGGGTGACGGAACACTGGCAGACAGGCAGCATGACTCGAAATCTGCCATGGTTGAATGAGCTTATGCCGCAAATGCTGGTTGAGCTGAGCGCAGAGCTGGCAGATAAGAAAGGGATTGCCAATGGATCCAAGATCATCGTAAAAACTGCCCGGGGACAGATAGAGGCAGTGGCCATCGTTACCAAGCGTCTCACCCCATTCGCCATCAATGGCACGACAGTGCACCAAATCGGCATGGTATGGCACTGGGGATACGCTGCTATCTCCAAGGGAGATAGCGCCAATGCGCTCACCCCACACATCGGAGATGCCAATACCATGATACCCGAATATAAAGCTTTCCTGTGCGATATCAGGGCTAAATAAGGTTGGAGGGAAATAATGGCTAAAGCAATGCTGAATGATGTTACCAAGTGCATCGGTTGTCGCGCCTGCCAGATAGCTTGCAAACAGTGGCACGAACTCGAGGCAGAGGAAACTACCAATCGTGGCACCTATGAGAACCCTCCTGACCTGTCCGAGGATACCTGGACCAGGATTATATTCAAGGAAATCGGCGATGGTGGCACCATAAGGTGGCTCTTCCGCAAGGAACAGTGTTTGCATTGTACCGATGCCGCCTGCGTTAAGGTCTGTCCCACTGGAGCGCTCAAGCGCCATCCTACGCTGGGTTTCGTCACTTACGACAGGGACAAGTGTAGCGGATGCGGTTACTGCATCGAGTTCTGTCCCTATCACATCCCCCGCAAAGACACCGAGCATAACACGCTTATTGGCACAGGCTTGATGGGTGGCAAGTGTGATTTCTGCTTCGATCGTGTAAGCCATGGAATAGAGCCTGCCTGCGCCAAAGCCTGTCCCACAGGAGCAATAAAATTTGGCGAGAGGGAAGACCTGGTACAGGAAGGCAAGCAAAGAGTCGCGGAGTTACGTAAAACTCGCCCTGATGCCAACCTCTATGGCGAGCATGAGATGGGCGGCTTGCACATGCTATATGTGCTGAATGAACGTCCCGAGGTATATGACTTACCATCCGACCCCCAGATGCCCGCTGCTGCCATAGCATGGCATGACGTGGGAAGATGGTCCGGTGTCGGTCTTGGTTTGCTGGCAGGAGCAGGGATGCTGGGAGCAACATTCATTGCCCGTGCGAGAATGATCGCCGAGGAGAAGAAAAATGGCGCAAAGTGAGAATAAGGAAAGGGGATTCTGGGAATCCATTTTCGGCACTATCGGAGATATTATCGCCAGTTTGCTACATGATTTTCTCTTCGATGACCCCAAGAGAAAGGGGATTATACGTTTCAGCCTTCCAGCAAGGACTTTTCACTGGACAACGGCATTGCTGGTTATATTGATGGGCTTGACCGGCCTGATTTTGTTCGTGCCTGGTTGGGGCACAATCGCTGTTGCTGGCTGGACTCGCATCATCCACCGTATCTCTGCTTACATCTTCGCCACCGTGTTGATAGTGTATGGGGTTAGCTTTCCCAAAGCTAGCTGGGCCTACTTCAAGGAATCCTTCACCTGGGTACGCAGCGACTTTGCCTGGGTAAAAGCGGCAGTGGATTATTATCTCGGTGGCGACGAGAGCAAGATGCCACCCCAGGGGCACATAAACCCCGGGCAGAAGATATGGCAGTTGATTACAATAGTGTGTGGCGTGATCCTCTTCATCACCGGGGGCATCATGGTATTCCTCAAGGGCACGATCCCTCCCGGGGTGTTTCAATGGATGCTGTTTACCCATGCTCTAATGTTCATCATAGGCACCATGATGTTGATTGTACATGCTATATTGGGCACGATACACCCTCGCATGACCGAGTCCCTGCGTTCCATGATAACAGGGAAGATATCAGAGGAATATGCCCAGAGCCACTATGGTAGGTGGTATGAAGAAGTAGCAAAGAAGCAAGGTTAAAATATGGGTACATTAGCAGATAATGCAGCGGCAGAGCGCATGGGGAAATGGAGGGATAAGAAGGGCAGGGCCCCAAGCTTCATCAGTCTATATCGGCAACTGCTGCAACTCGATGTCGAGGAAGAGTACCAGGAAACATTAAAAACGCACGTGGGTGAATTTGCCCAGCGCTTCAAGTCTGCACGCTCTCCCCTGAAGTTCAATGATTTGCTTCCTGACTGGGGGGCCATGGAGAGCCTGTTCTGGACAGCAGGTATTTTGCTGGACAAGCAGCTTCCCAAGAAAAATCTCGATTTGCGTCAGC
>JAUXIH010000129.1 GCA_030621105.1 Dehalococcoidia bacterium
TTCATTGGTTTTGTCCCTTTTTGTTGTTCTGTTTTTTTTATCCTCCAATTGCGCTCATCGTTCGCTGACATTTCTTGAACTGAATCGTTGTGATTTGATGTTGTTCTGGTTTCATGGACAGGGCCTGATGGAGTGCCTCCAGTAATTTTTCATCGTTGCAGTTTCCCCGCAGGAAAGGCTTCAGATCAATTTCATCATCAGAAAAAAGACATGGGCGCAAATTGCCATCTGGGGTTAACCTAATCCGGTTACAAGTTTTGCAAAAATGACTGCTTATGGGATTTATGAAGCCAATTTCACCGAATCACCGACGTCTGATGACATCTTCGGGCACGGCACCCAGGTAGCCTTTGTCGTTGCCGGAGGCATGCATGTCCTGGGCGAAAAGGCTGGTGTTTCTCCGGGTGCTTCGATTATGAATATCAAGGTTATCGATGATGAGGGTCTTGGCAGTGACGAGAGCATCATCCTGGGCATCGATAAGGTCTGCGACCTGGCAGAGGTAGCCAGGAAGAACGGCCTCTGGCCGACAGATGACATGTGCCCTAATGTAATTAACCTCAGCCTTGGTGGTGAGGATGACGGCGATGAGGACAACCCGGTAAGGACAGCCTGCCGGCAGGCGAGCATAGACTACGGCCTTGATGTGATTGCCGCTGCTGGCAACTCGGGGCCAAAGATGACCACTATTATGCTCCCGGCCTGTGACCCGGAGGTGGTTGCCGTGGGGGCTATCGAGACTGCTGAGGAGCTCGTTATCTGGGAGAAGTCATCACGCGGCCCGACTGTCCAGGGGGAGACCAAGCCTGATTTTGTCCTCTGGGGCACAAATATCGAGATGGCCAGTCACAGGATGGATGATGAGTATGTGACCAAGTCAGGGACAAGCTTTGCGGCGCCCATGCTCTCCGGGCTCACCGGGCTCCTGTGGGAGAGCGGTCGGCGAGCCTATGGCGAGGGCTGGCCGTTTCGCTGGACTCAGGTGAGGGAGTTTGCCCCGTACATCTCTACCAAACCTCAAGGTAGCCCGGTTAAAAAGGACAATGCCTACGGGTTTGGCCTGCCGGCAATGGGCACAATGCTGGGCCAGATGGTGTCAGAGAGGACGCCGGTCGAGGAGACCATGGAGGCGTTCCCCGTGATGCTGATGATGGGGATGATAGCAAGGATGGCCGGAGGGATGCTGTGATGAAGACGCTAAACCCGGCACCCAGGTTTTTGGCCTACGCGGTCTCTCAGGCAATTAAATACCCCCGGACGCCGATAAGCTATCTCTACTGCCCTGATTGTGAGGTTCGCTTTCACCCCACTGAGAAGGAGTGTCCTAGATGCCACAATAAAGTAGGCAATAGCCCAAAGCCCAAGCAGGAGTCGCCGATACCCTGGTGGGGGTCGGTCATAGTGATAGTCATTGGCATCACCTGCTGGGTTTCGGCTGCCTGTCTCAAGATACCTGGTCTGGACGAAGCTGGTAGGGTGCTAGTGTATATCCCACTGGGGAATTTGTTTGGTATGTCGCTACTGAGGTGAAGCACAACAGACTGAGGGAGGTAAAAGGCTGGTGAGCTTACTAATTAAGGGAGTCGGAAAGCTGTCAGAGCTGGAGATAGATGCTGATAAGGACTGGCAGGGGATGGGGATTACCAATATTAAAGAGGTAGCATTGGCTATGGAGCACGGTGATATGGTGGTGAGGACCGGCTCAACTCCAATATTGATAAGGTTACCTACTGACTATGGGGTAGGCTACCATTTCCTGCACGCCAGGAGCCTTGGCGAGGGAAGATTTGAGCCTGAATGGGCTGACATACAGGATATTGTAGGCTACCTCTCCGGAGCTCTTAATAAAATAGTGGCTCCGGGAGTTCTCCTTGTGCCTGCGCCGGCCATATCCATGACAGGAGTGGCTATGGCATCACCACCAGGGAGAACGTCTCAAAGAACGCTATCCGTGCCCGAACCTGGTATAGGTGTCCAGTCAGATATCGGACCCGGAGGCGGAGTAGCGGCAGAGGAAACGTTGAGCATTCCCGCACCAGGCATATCAGGAGGGCTAGCCACTGGCAATCCGGTCGGTGGAGCCATAGCTGACGATGGGGGCGCGCAGACTGACGAGACTGCCCAGGCAAACAGTGGTACGGCAAATGACATGACCCTACTCCCAGCCAGCCCGGCTCTTGGTGATGCCTATTATTTCGGCTCCTCATCGCTATGGAACTGGCTGGAACTCAAGATTGGCACAGCGGGGGCAGGGACATGGACTGTAACCTGGGAGTACTGGAACGGCACTGCCTGGGCAAGTCTCGCTGATGTCAATGATGGCACCAGTGGCTTCAGAGTTGCTGGGGGCAATCTGGTTACCTTTACACGACCCGGTGACTGGGCAACGACCACTGTTGCCGGCATAGCTAACCTTTACTGGGTAAGAGGCAGGGTATCCGACTTTACTTCAATAACGACACAACCTCTGGGCGACCGGGCGTTTATCTGGATCAAACATTAAATTGTAAGGAGGCAAAAAGATGTACCCAAGAGAGGAGCAGTACGAGAAGTTAAGAAAACTCGGGCAAAAGCTGCACATCCCGACCCTGGAAGCCTTCCTGGAGCTAGAAGTCAGGGACAAAAACGGCGAGGTAATCCAGCGTCACAGGCAGAGAAGTCACAGCTGGACGAGGAATGCCTATAACGTCATGTTCTCAATGCTGGCCGGAAAAGACGGGAACGATTCTACCTTTGGAGCCGGAAAATTAAACATAAAGCGCACTGATGGCGCCCTGTACGTGGGGAATTACCCGATACAATACTACCAACATGCGACTATTGATGGCACAAACCAGGGCTATCGAGGTCCAGCCGGGAATGACGCCTATGGTATTCTCGTCGGCGCAGGCACCAATCCCGAAGACTTTGAGGACTATGCTTTACACGCACAAATTGCCAACGGCACCGCCGCAGGGCAGTTAAGCTATGTTGAGACTGATCCGCATTCAATAAGCTATGACGCAGGAACCAGGGTTCTCCAGAACGCTCTTATCCGTTACTTTAATAATAATAGCGGCGGCGATATAGACGTTACCGAAGTAGGGCTCGCGGCGAATTCGCTTGGCACTATGAACTGGCGGTTTATGTTAGCGCGAGACAAACTCGCCTCAACTGTAACCGTTCCTGATACCGGGCAGCTAAAGGTGACCTACACTATTCAGCTGACATATCCAACTTAGGAGGATAAGTGAGTGGCGCAGTATGCCGATATTGTAGAAATAGTAGCCCCTGGTGAGGCTGCCTGCGGCAGCCGGGTGGATATCACCGTCAGG
>JAUXIH010000047.1 GCA_030621105.1 Dehalococcoidia bacterium
GCTCTGAACGGGAAAACTTTAAAGGATCGGACGCTGAATGTTAATGCAGCTCGACCTCGCTCTGATAGCAGAGGTGGTGGGTACGGTGGGGGAAGAGATAGAAGATACTGAATTGACGCCTATCATTTCTTGAGCCTATCTTTATGGCTGTGCGAGAAGGTTTCTAAAGGTTATGAGAGTCCCTTTAGGCAAAAGCCGACCTTGGGTGAGAAATCTCAATGCTCCAGCTATAGCTGTTCCAATGCTCTGACAACATCGTTAAGGTCGCCAAGGGATTTGCATTTAAGGTTATTCTCTCTACGGCAGGCTAATGGTTCACCTCTGGCGAGGATTTGGTGGGCATGCCCATCTGCCATTATCGTCCGCAGTTAATTAAGACGGGGCGCTGGACTGAATTAGTTAGCTCGAGAGGCAGTCGCTTCCCTTCTAAGCGGGGCTCTGCTAAATGGAACTAAGACGCCGAAAATGAGAGCAGTAAGTAGCTTTGGCTCCCTTAATGCGCTGGAAATAAGCTTCCCATGCCAGTCAAAGGAAAAGGCTTTGGAATTGAGCAATAGCTCGTGGATATTTTTTGATTTGACGATGTTAAATACTTGCTCTATTTGCTTCTGGCTCATTCTGTAATACAGCCTGCGCAGCCAGTAGCCGATGGCAATCTCCCTGCCAATCTTAGCTTTCCACTCTCTTTCATATTGAGAAAGTCGGCGGGCCGACAGGTCATCAACTGCAAGAGCTCGTCTTAAGCTCTCAGCAGCTATATCAGCGCAGAGTAAACCGAAATATATGCCGCCGCCGGTAGTGGGCTTGACCTGCCCTGCGGCATCACCGACGGCGATGATGCGCTCAGCGTAGGTTCTGGGTAGAGTGGTTATGGGAATGGCTTTTTGTCTGAGGTCACCCCCATCAAGGCTTATTTTGCCTTGCTGATGTAGACGGGAAAGCAACCTCTCCAAATAAGAAGCAGGTTTATGACAAGACAGCGAACCAACAAGTCCGGTACTTGCTGATGTGGGCACGAGCCAGGCGAAGAATCCCGGGGCCATCTCCTGGTTCAGGTAAACCTCGACTTCGTCAATTCCGTGGATATTTACCTCAGCTTGAGCCCCCAGGGCAAAGTCGTCAATTTTACCCAAGCCTAACCTCTGGGGAAGATTACTAAGACCGCAGGCGAGAGCCACAGCCCTGGCTTCAAATACATGCTTTTCTCCAGAGCGGTCAACATTGACCTGGACGCATCTGGGTTCGGGAATAATATCTGTCACCCGCGCACTTAAAAAATAGATAACGCCATTCGCTTGAGCCTTATCTGCCAGATGGACATTGAGAGCGGAGCGGTCAATTATGTAGGCTTGAACTGCGTCTTTCTCCAGCTTGAGAGATGCCCCCGAAGGGGCAAAAACCTTAGCTGAACTTGCTTCCCTGAGCACCACTTCGTTACTGATGGGGAAGGAATTAAAGCATTCCGTGCTGATGATGCCAGTGCAGCAAGTCTTGCCGTCCAGCTTTTCCTTCTGCTCAAAGACGGCAACGCGATAGCCATAGCTGGCTAGCTTATAAGCTAGATAGCTGCCAATGGCTCCGGCGCCAACCACAATTACGTCATATTTCATTACTTGCGCAATAGAAAGAAGGTAGACTCTAGCTTACCTCCTTTTGTCTGACAAGGTCAACTATCGCTTGCCAGGCGGTCCAGAGCCGTCACTATGGCTGCCGCCAGGGAAATTGACAGGGCTTTATCTAAATTTCGCATGTATGCTCACTTGGGCAGTTTAATGTTCAGGGCAACGCCGAAGCGCTGAGCCGGCGCCAATTTCCGCCGCCGATACCAGGCAATACCCGAAGCCACCAGGATGAGAAGGGTAATGGGGATAAGTATGGGATAAAGCCTTATGTCCCAAGGAGCATAATTAAGAGCGAGCCCGATAAGGGGAACGATGGCGATGCTCAAGCCAAAGCTCGAAGCTACCTGTTCAATACCTTAGTGACATAGCTTCTCTCCTCGAGATTGCTTCCTCGCGAAGTCCTTGGCAATGGCAGAGGGGCATGTCTTAGTTGAGCTTAGGACCTCCACAAGCTGATGACGGCCAAGGCGCTGAGTGCAACGCCGGCGATTGCCGCCCCAATCCAGCCCAGGAGACACAACGTGGTGACGATTCCCCCGGCAATCAGTATCCCGAGCAGTATAGAGAGGAAGGCATATTTGAATTTCAGGCCGAAGAGGACGGCGGCGATTGAGCCGGTCCAGGCGCCGGTTATGGGCAGGGGGATGGCAACAAAAAGGGTGAGGCCAATCCTCTCGTATCTTTCGATGATTTTTCCCCGCCGCCGGGCGTGCTCAAAGAGCTTGTTGAACATACTTTCAAAGAGCTTTATCCGGCTCAGAGCTTTGGAAAGCGAGTCAAGGAGCAGCAGGAGAAAGGGCACCGGCAGGAGGTTGCCGATGACGGCCAGAAAGAAGGCATAATGCCAGGGGAAGTGAAATAGGTTTATAGCTACTGGGAGCGCTCCCCTGAGCTCCAGCACTGGCAGAGCCGAGATGATGATTACCACCAGCTCCTGGGAAAAACCTAATCTGATAAGTTCTTCAGCACCCAAAGTTTTACCTTTACATTTGTAGCCGTTTCAGCTCGCTTTTAGTTAAATGAGCGCAAAGCTGGGATTGGTGTTGGGGACATTCTAACTTCTGTGTTCCTTGAGCACAAGGGCTGGTCTACGGTAATGGTTTGGTGCAGGCCATCTCGGAAGAAGGATAATCTTGGGACCAAAGCAAATATGAATTAGAGACGGTTAGAGTGCTTGCGTTCAGAATCCTTCCAATTGCCAATATTACTGCAGTTTGTTTTACTAGTCTTCAGAGGGTTACTTGTGAATGGTTTTTAGTTCAGTTCTTTCTGGTGTTCTAGGGTGGTCGTAAGGATGGCGCCACCTATATCCCACAGAGGCACTCTCTCGGATGTTAGCTGCAGCCTCCTTATACTCTTGGATAATTTGGTCTTCAATGGCATAGTTAAATGGGTCACCCAGCTTCTGCTCCATTTCCCCGCCCGGCTGTGGCCGGTTATCCAGATACCATTTCACCGTCCGCCGTATCCCCTCCTCGACTGGAACTATATCTCGATAGCCAAGTTCAGTTTTGATTTTAGCGGTATCTGTAACCTGATGATGGACTCTGCCACAATAAGGACGGCTGGGACGAGCTAGTTCGAAAGGCATGCTTACCAGCTCCCACTCATAGTCAAACACTGATGCTACTATACTCACCCAGTTTCGGATACTCAGAAGTGTGTCATCTCCAGTATTGTATATCTGCCCAGCAGACTCTTCAGGTCGGTCTACCGCCAGCAGAACAGCATGAGCCATATTCTCAGCGTAGCCTCTTGTCATAAGTTTGAGCCCTCCGTCAGGAATGATAATTTGCTTTCTTCCATCCAGTATTCGGCGAATAATACTCCACTCAAGAGGTGCTACCTGCCGAGGGCCATAAACGAAGGGAAAACGCAATAAGGTAGCGTTATAGTATCCCTGGTTATGCAAGTCCATAACCACCTGCTCACTGACTACCATGAGATAGGTAAACTTGTGTCGCTCTTTGTCTGTAAAAAGAGGGGCATTCTCTGGTATCGGTACCGGCACTCTGCCAGAGCCATTCTCACCTTCTATAAGTGCCTTATAGGGCAACCCTACCACTGCAATAAACCTGGGGGTTCGTTCCTTCATCACTTGGGCTGTATATCTCAGCCGTCCATACATACTTATTACCAAATCAAAGGTGTGCGCCCCCAGAGTCTCTTCCAAGGTTTCAAGAAAATGCGGGTCACCGTGCAAATGCTCCACAGGCACGGGAAACTCAATTTCGTGTGTCCCTCGATGGAGAATGGCAACCTGATAACCTCTCTTGAACAATCCCTCTACAACATAAGGGCCAACGGGTCCCGTTCCGCCAATCACCAATGCTTTCACTTTATACTCCCATTTACTCCTTCCTTGAGAATTCTAAAATACCCCTTATCCTTGCCACCTCTCTAAATTACCCCAAGTTTGGCGATGACGAAATCGGAGATATACCTGATTCTACCTTCGAAATACCTGAATTTGACATCGGGAAACCGCTGAGATAGAAGGGCAGCAAGGAAAGTGCTGAGGGCAAACAATTCTAGAGGTGAGTCAATCCTTCGCGAATAGCATATTTGGTGAGCCCGGCTATGCTGTGAATGTCCAATTTCTCCATGATTTTCTGGCGGTGTGTCTCGATGGTCTTCACGCTCACGTAGAGGCGGGAGGCGATTTGCTTCGTGGTCACGCCTTCAGCCAGAAGTTGGAGCACCTCGCGTTCCTTGGGAGAGAGGTGAGGAGCCGAGGGGCCAGTCGCTGACAAGTGACGCACATAGTCTTTGACTACGGCCTTAGTTATCCCAAGGCCAAGGTATGTTTGGTTCATGACTATAACGCGGATGGCGCGAGCCAGTTCCTCGAAGGCGGAATCCTTCAGCAGGTAGCCTGATGCACCGGCGCTGAGCATTCCGGTCACAAACGCTCTGTTGGGATGCATCGATAGCGCAAGCACCTTGACGCTGGGAGCAGTGGCAATAATCTGCCGAGTGGCCTCAATACCGTTCAAATCGGGCATGGCGATATCCATGATGACCACGTCAGGCAACAGTTTCTGGGCTAGCTGCACCGTAGTTCGTCCGTTTTCTGCCTCGGCAACCACTTCCATATCGGACTGCTTCTCAAGCAGGGAGCGGAGTCCATCGCGCATGATTTTATGGTCGTCAGCTAGAAGAATTCTTATGCTCATGCTGCTTCCCCGCTCGTGGTTCCCTTGCCGCATTTCAGCGGCGCGATGAGGGTACCCTGAGTACCGTGGCCAGGCCTGGATTCAATCTTAAGGTGTCCACCGAGATGCTCCAATCGCTCGCTGATATTGAAGAGGCCAAACCCGCTGGTTCTGCCAACGTGGTGACGGATTTCAGAGCTGTCGAATCCAACTCCGTCATCCTCAACCCCAATTCGTATTTCGTTACCCTCTCTCCAAATGGATACCTTTGCGCTGTGGGCTTGTGCATGCTTAACGATGTTGACCAATAACTCGCGTACCGCCTGGAACAGGAGAACGCGAATATTACTATCCAGCGGCTTGGGCAACCCGTCATCCTCAAAATTGATTGGGATGCTGTGCTGCTCCTGAATTCGCTCGGCGAGCCACTCCACCGCTGGCTCCAGCCCCAGCAAGTATAGGATGGGAGGGCTGAGATCGAATATCAACGACCGCGTCTCTTGAATTGTTTGCTCGATGAGCTTGCTGATTTCGCCCAGAGGTCTGGTAAGACTGGCGGAGGATGTTGATTTACGCAACGTTTCTAACTTGATCTTGGAAATAGCCAGGGTCTGGCCAATACGGTCATGCAGGTTAGTCGCGATGCGCCGTCGTTCTCGCTGCTCAGTCAATGACAATTCGGATGCCAGAGCTCGGAGCTTCTCCTGGTAGATGAGAAGCTCTTCCTCTGCCTGCTTGCGCTCGGAGATGTCCATGAAGTATCCCAAGGTTGCTCGCTTTCCCTGATACTGGATGGAGGTAACTGTTTCCCCAACCCACTGTGTGCTCCCACCCCTCTTAACAAACCTGTATTGATAAGAAGAGGAACGCTCTCCCTTCAACATCTTAACAGCATTTTCCCTTACCATATTCCTGTCCTCAGGAAATACAAGCTCCAGATAATCCATGCGCAACAACTCGTCCGCACTGTAGCCTGTAAGTTCCTGAAACTTGGGGTTAACCAGTTGGAACTTTCTATCCTGAAGAATGTAGATGCCAATCGGTGAGCTATTGAATAAGCTCCTGAATAGTTCCTCTGGTTGCTTGCATTGGGTTTCCGATGTTTTCATTATCCCATCTTGGTGTATTACTAGCGATATGTTACCCGTGAGCTCGGGGGTGCTATCCGCCCACCGACAACAATACTAAGCCGGTAACTATCAGCACCACGCCTACAGCCAGTAGGATAATCAATAATTTTACGTGCACCTTCTCAAAGTCCTTTCTGTTTGTACTTTACCACTGATAAATACCCTTTATCAATAAACGAACTCCGCTACAAAAAGTTAGTGACCTTGGAAAATGGTCTGCTCCCCGAAAACTGGTCCAGACGAAGTGATACTTTTGTGGGATAATCACATTTTGACAGGAGGGTTATTCCATGAAGAGTTCACGGTACACGGCGGAGCAGACCACCTCCAGTAGATTTCGGGATAGTCTCTTTTTGAAACTTGCAAGGTATAGGGTTGCTTGATAATTAGGGAAAGTGCAGCCATTAGAAATAAGACAGAATAGCCCAGAAAGCCGCTGCGTTCCACAAATGTGTTTAGGCCGAAAATAAATGTTCCCACCATGGCTATGCTGAAATAGAGAACGGAAGTGAGGTCCATTAGATTGAAGTCTCTCTTGCGAATTTGAGGGATTATGAGGACTAAAGAGATTGCCAGGGGGATGGCAATCCCAAACTTGTTTCCCATGCCGCATAATACCCAGTAAATAATCCACGGCACGAAGGAAACGAGTATGTAAAGCATACCCGGCATTTTCTTAGTTTTATCATTGCTTATTGTTTCATCATATTGCCCCATTTGGCGCTATAAAAGAATACATATGACTTGTTTACATAGACATTCGCCTTGGTTTGGCAGGTATGGCCGCAGTACCGTGAGAGAGAGCTTAGGTTAAGCCGGCTGGGTGAGGATGTAGGGGATTGGGAGCATGTATATCTCGCCGGCTCCCGTTACCAAGAAACAAAAAGGGCAGGACAATTCCAGAAGTTATCCTGCCTTTTTTGTTTGCGGAGATAGCAGTTTAGACCTTCACAAATTAAATATTTACAGCACAGATCTCATTCCCAAGCTGTCTATCAAATAGGCAAACCTTTAAACTTATGCTTAAACTATGATGAAAGAGAGATTGTTCAGGTTATGTTATCAAGCCCATGCCCATTCCGAGGAAGCCAAGGGTTATGCCAACAGCTGTAAGAATGAGCCAGACGACAACGCCAATGAAGCTGGCAACTAGAGACCCCTTGGCAATACACTTTAGCTCCTCTTCTGGCTTCCAAGAAAAAGCCCAGAATGTAATGAAACCAAATGGGGGAATGAGGAAAGATAAGATATATACCAACCACTGCATTGTGTACCTCCTATAGCCTTTATTTTCCGCTCACCACTAAGTGCAGCTTAGTTCCTTTTATAATAGGTCCTCAAACGCACTCATACAATCTCAGGCATGGGATAATGCATCGGATGACAATGCTCTCGGACAGTAATAGTAACATGAAGCCTTTGCCTTTGTCAAGGTGGGTTCGCCGTCTCTGAAGCAGAATAATGCCTGAGTCCACAAGCAAACTATAATATAATTAATGAATGACGCCAACCTAATCTGCCCCCGCTCTCTACTGGAAATTTCCCACGCACCTTGTGTGCCATTTGCCTTTATGGGAAGGGGTACATCTGCTGCTCGG
>JAUXIH010000151.1 GCA_030621105.1 Dehalococcoidia bacterium
ACAGCTTAAGTCACGGGCACTTTAACTAGCGGAACTGTCCTCATTGCTTGGCTTTTGGCGCAACCAGCATATCGTGCCCCCGGCATTCCACTATTGTGAAAAGGCCGGTGCTTTCCACAATTTTCCTTGCCCCTGGCATTTTCATGTGTCCCGGGTCCATGAAGAGAGTACCATCTTGTTTGAGCATTCGATGGATTTCCTGAAACAGCGCATCGCAGTCCCTTATTAAGTGAAGGGTGTCAATGAATAAAACGAGGTCGACGCTTGAACTTTGAATCCCGGTATTATAGGAATCGACTAGAATCGCCTCGATGTTTGTCAAAGACTCACGCGCCGCCTTCCCTTTTATCGTGCTGATGGCTAGTGGTTGGATATCCACGGCGAAGACCTTGCCCTTCGGTCCAACTAACTTGGCTACAGGCAGCGTATAGCGGCCTGGTCCACACCCGTAATCGACCACTGCCATTCCCTCTTTTAATGGAATCCTCTTTAAATGTCGTCGCGGGTTCCAGATAAGGTCTGTGAACTTACAGAACCATATATAGGTCTTGTAAGCAGCATTGGACTCCGGTTTGAGTTTCTTCTCCCTTGCCATCATTTACCCTGCCTTCATTTAAAAGCCTTTGCCAGATATGAACTTGCAGTAATCGTAACTAATCGGTCCCAGCTTAGTCGTCTCGCAAGGAAACTCGGGACATTCAAAGCACAACCTGATACCTTTGTTAAAAGCGCATGTAGCTATCTTGCACATCTCGTTTTTTTGGCGTACATCCTTGCTCCCCATTAGGGCACTTGCCCTTGACCATCATGGGACATTTTTTACAGGCAACTCCACATACACCTATCTTCATTTCGCATCTTCTCTCTCAATTCCTTTATCTCAATACCCAGTGATTCCAATCATTGCCAGGAATTGTAATATTTGTGCCAGTGACTTTCAACAGCATTGGTCTTTTTGGGAGCCAATTCATCACGTGATGATGAGCACACGAACTGCCATATTGGGCAACCGGAGCCCACGAGTATTTGGTGTGAGGCTTAGCGAGGAACCGGCCTAACCTTACGGGGGGCAATTAGCCACATCGCCACCGCAGAGGCTACTAAGGCGCCAAAAACTATGAGGAAAGTCACGAAGTAGCTATCTGTCTTATCATGTAGAAATCCGGCGAGCCATGGTGAGATGGCACCACCTAGGGAGAAACCTAGGACTACAGTACCTTGAATAGAACCGAAGTGTTTTCCGTGAAATAGGTCCGCCACTGTGGTGTAAAATACGGGTGCCGTGGCGCCTATCCCCAGGCCAAAGGAGGCAGCAAAGAGGAAGGGCATCCAGGGTTGGGATGTGTCCTTTATCAGGAATAACATGGATACAGCCCCAGCACTTAGCAGACAGCTCGGTATGAAGACCTTTTCCCGCCCCAGGCGGTCTGAGAAAGAGCTGCACAGGTTCCCGACCATGAATGCGACACCAAATACGCTGTAGATGTTGGCAGCTGCCATAGGTTCGTAACCTACATCCCTGAAGAAGTAAACTTGGTGAGTTATTCCAATCTGCTCGGCAACACCAATGGTGAGAAAAGCAATCAAAAAGAGCAGCCAGAAGTGATAGGTTTTGAGTGCCCTCGAAAGTGTCCAAGTAGTACCAGCCCACTTGGCCTCCGGGCCAGTTGTTCTCTGAGGCTTATCAAGGGCTGGTGGCTCGAGTGATGTCTGAGGTGCACCATCGGGTAAGAGCCCTTTCTCCTGGGGACTACCGCGCATGAAAAGAGCGCATAGCGGCACAATAATCACAGCAGAGGAAAGCCCCATGATCACGTAGGTAGCCTGCCATCCAAAGCTGGAAATCAGAAACTGGGCCACGGAAGCTGATACCAGGCTGGCACCAAAGCCGGCGGCTAGGATGCCAAAAGCCAAGCCGCGCCTTTTAAAAAACCAGTTCGAGATTATGGTGGTAAGCGGCGTCCACCCGGCCATGCTCAGGCCTATGGCTACTATAACTCCGTAGACTAGATAGAACTGCCACTGAGTAGTGGCCAGGCTGCACAGGGCGAGACCTCCTCCCATGATGCAAGCCCCGACCGAGAGAACCAATCTTGGCCCAAATCTATCCACAAGTTTACCTGCCACCGGTGCCATCAAACCATAGGTGATAACAGTAATGGAGAACATCAGTGCGGTGTCGCCACGTCCCCAGCCGAATTCTTCCACAATGGCGGGATAGAACACCGAGAAGGTGTTCCTGATGGCGAAGCCGAGCACCATGGTAATGAAAGCAACGGCTAAGATAGGCCAGCCATAAAAGATAAGCGGTCCTTTTCTCAAGCCTTTTACCTTTCCACAAATGCCATTTGTCAGGATAATTGACTAATCATTTTGGAAGTTATTGAATATCCAGGGTGCACCACTAGATTAAGTGTGACAAAGTGGATATCTGTTTAGCAGGACATCACCGCACAGCATAATATCGAACCATCAAAGGATAAGCCAGAAAACATGAAGTTCCTCTGACAGCATTCAATATTTTATTAAACTGCTGCCATAGTAGTCTGGGTTGCTATTCAGGTAAGGGAGCGAACCTTCAGCCGCTGGCGGCAACAACTAGCTGCTAATAATACCACATACTGGAGCATGCACGAGAGTCTGGTGAAAGCCATTGGCTGATACTTGACCTGAGCTTTCCCTACCGAACATAAAAGGGAACGCTCAATTCTTCCTTGCCGTCAACATATAGCACTACCTTGTAATCTCCCTTTGGCCACCCATCAT
>JAUXIH010000099.1 GCA_030621105.1 Dehalococcoidia bacterium
ATAGCAGCCTTAATACTTGTACTGAAACACCAGTCAGTTCCTGATTTTGGGGTAAAAACCAGTTTTTCTACGAGTATACCTTCGCCCCTTCAACGCCACATAGACACCATGTCCCCCAGGGTACGGGTATGGTTGTTTGGGGTTGGGGTTGGTTATTTGCCTTGCATAGAATTTGGGAAGCCCCCCCGTTGTCTATCACTTGTCTAAGGGTAATGTCTAGGGGTTGATAAGCATTGTAGTGGACACTAGACATTATGGGCAAAGTTTAGGGGTAACCACTAGCCTAGTTACCCCCAATACTTCTAGCATCTACTACAATGCTTCTGGTCTAGCTTGTGAAGTCTACCCCATCATAAGCTTCTGTAATGTAGCCATCACGGGATAGAACACGGGTAGCACTATCACCACCGATAACAAGTCCTAATGCTTCGCAAGCTTTACTAGCACTGGGGTAGTTACCTTTCGGTAGTAATGTGGTGCCTTCACGCTTGAACACGGTAATAGCCCGTTTGGTGGCCTTAGGTTTGCCATCACCACCACCACTTGCCATCCTGGTAGCATGGTTGACTTCCACTACCCACTGGTAGACTTTGACCTTTGGTGTTCGTAGTTCAATGGCCTTGCCACCAAAGGTATCTACCACTTCAACCTCTTCCGGTTCGCCATTGTCAACTTCCACTTCTCCCCAACGGGCATATACATTGTAGACATCCTCTGGATGTGGCAAGCTGGCGAATAGCTTTGATATGCCGTGTTCAAACTTAGCTTTGGCTTTGGCTTGCTCCTCTTCCTTAGCACGGCTCTCTAAGATACCGTCAATTAGCAACACCACGCTTGCATTGTCCTTGTACTTGTCCTTTAGTCCTGCTAAGTCTTCGGAAGACATCGCCTTGATAAGTTCATCCATTTGGTCTCCTCCCTATTCAATTATTAATGTACTAGGCTAGGCTAGTAACCTAGCATGTAAAGAATATACCCCCTCGTTCAAAATGTCAAGACTAAGCTACTATTAACCTGATGTATTTAAGGAGGAACTGAATGGTGATGAGCTATCAGACTGGTGAATAGGGAGAGGGATAGACAATGAGGGAGCTATTAGATAGGTGATGAAGGAAGACAACTTGACATCTCTATTCTGTTATAATATAATAGTGGGTAGAGGTGAAGAATGGGAAACAGTGAGCGAAAGAAGGAAGCTACTAGGAGATGGCAAAGAAGACACAGAGAAGAAGCTCGGATTTATGCCAGAAGATATAGAGAGGAAAACAAAGATAAGATACAGGCTTATAGGGCAGCTAACAAAGACAGAATCCGAGTTCGGTCAAGGGATTACAATAGGAAGAATATCCTTACTACAGGAGGGAAACACATCAGGGTGAGAAAGAGGGAATATCCAGAAGGTAATGTCTGTGAGCTTTGTAATGAGGTATCCCAACGGCTAGAATATCACCACTGGAGTGATGAAGCTCCACAGTTTGGCTTATGGCTTTGCCCTCCCTGCCACAAAGCAGCGGATGTATTTGAGAGAGGCTCAATAGATAAGCTGGATAAATACTACCAACTTAAGAAGATTGTAGAAGGGAAGCCAGATGTTGTTCCAGCTTCCCTCCTTCCCTAATAAGGTTACCGAGGGGAGAGGACAATCTCAGCAGCTACTGCATAGAGGTAGAGGGTGCTACTTGGACTGTAGTCTGATGCTTCCCTTGCTCCCTCTACTGCATCCTTCTGTGTTCCCCTGCCATACCATAGCCACTGGTTCTTGTCATCAGTTACTATCCATAGCTGACCTTCCATTAGTTTACCTCCTTGCTTAGTCTCTTTCTATTCCAGACTCTCCGTCTACGCAAGGCTAGTTGATACTGCCTGCGGGAGGGGTACTGATACCTGCGAGGGAGTAGCATTGTCCTCCTCCTTTGGTATCGGGATTGAGTAGTGGTGCTCTTCAATCAGGTGACTGGATAGCTTCTTCCAGTTGAAGAACCATCTACCACACTCCTGGCAATACACCATACCTCTGTTCATTTCTCTATTTCCTCCTTGAACACAGGAGGAACATCCTCATATGTTCTCCCACAGTAGTAACCAATCTGGAATGAAGCCTTCATCAGGTGGCGACAAGCCTCGGAGAGTAGAAGAAGAGGAGGAACCTCTAATGCCTGTGTTGTAAGGATAACAGCTAGTGAGCTTGAAGCCTTATTAACTACCTCTCTGAGGGAGTCCATATGCTCATCAGACCAGTCCCTTGCCTGCTTGATGAAAGCCTTTCCTTCCTCATAGATTCTTTCTGCTTCTTTCTCTGTATCCACTTAACTCCTCCTTGGTTTGATTACATTCAGGCTGACCTTGAGGTCTGAACCATCAACAGGTGTGAACCCATTAGTGGTAGCAAGAACAAGAGTCCTGCCTGAAGTTCTGGACGGTACACCTGACCCTAGTGGACAGGTGATAGTGAGGGTATTGCCTGTTACTTTAATCTCCACTGGATACCTCCTTATAGTATCTTACCATTGGATACTCTGATAGTCTTTAGCTCATTCTCTCTGACAAAGGCTAGGGTGGCATTGACCAGTTTGCCCTTGCTGTCTATCAGGGTATCACAGGACTCTATCCTGCCTACCCTAGACAGTTCCCCATCCTCTACCTTCCCGAATGAGGTTAGACCAGTGGTGCAGTGGTAGTAGCAATCACCCTTGACATCAGTCAGCAAGTGTTTTGCTACTCCTCCACATTGGGGACATCTGTTTGATTCCATTGGTTGTCTCCTTTCCTGTATTCAGGTAAGCCCACTTGTTACCCGTGATTACATCATATACCATCTGATAGCCCTAGTCAATAGCTTTAGAGGCTATATGGGGACATATATATAATGTAGCCTAGGTATGGGCTTGCTTGCCTGCTTGGGGCTACCTATCAGGCTATTTGTGTGGAGGGGGCTAAAGGCTATTGACACCCCTATCCAGTGGGTGTAGTGTAATTGTATGGGCATAGCCCAAATACAAACTGAAGGAGGGGGACAGTGGTTGATGAGGTAAGGGAAGATGCGGAAGAGTTGGGAGGGGAGCCAGTAAGGGACTGGTCTCCAGATACCCCAGGTGGTGAGGTCTTTGTGGAAACTGGTAGGGGTCAGGCTATTGAGGTTCAAGCAGGTGCTCCATTCAAAGAGACCATTGAACGGATAGCAGATGAGGCTCACTATGGAGGGTACTTCAGGGTATTCCTCAATGGTGAAGAACTCCTTGACCCTGATGAGTCTCCAGAGGCTGTTGAGCCTGGGATGAGGATTGCCATTACCAGCTATGACAAGGTAGGGTAATCCAGTGCTGGTGTCCTGTATGTCGGTAGTAGATTACTAAATATTGGATATAGTTTAGAAGATGCTAAGGCTTTGGGAGGGGGCAGCCTGAGAACTCCCTCTATGACAGGCATAGTAAGACCGAGCCAGCACAGTAGGGGTTAATCCCCTGCTACTAGGGAGTAAGAATTAAAAGGTTAGGCTCTTGCTCCTTAGTAAGAGGAGATTAGGATGAACCTGCATGGAACAGTAGAAGCATTGAAGGCTAAGGGGATAGAGGTAGCTCTTGATATTGGAGTTCACCAGTATTGTGGGATAGACTCCAATTGTCCTTTAGCAATACAACTGAGAAGGCTTATAACAGATGCTGGTGTTACATTGGAACAGTTGTTAGAGGGACATCAAGAGGCTACTGCTCCTGATGTGTTAGACTATACCTTACCACAGTTCAATGCTACTATACACCTGCATATAGCTGATAAGGTTATAAATGTAGGTCTTGAGGATGTTGTCTCTCTTGAAGTGAAGAATAGAATAGAACATAAGTTAACAGAGTTAAATCATCTTGAGGATAATGTCAGGATGCTAGGGGGTAGACTCTATCAGACATACCTTCACGAGCTGTATAGGCAAAGGAATAGTCATACCCTACCACAGTTGAGCTACAGTGTCAGGGAGTTACTAGGAGCTGGGTGTATGATTACTACTGTTGATGGGCATTACATCTTCCTCTTCCCCCTTGAGTATAACCCTCAATATATTGTTGATGAGGGAGTTAGGTCTAAGATATCTGATAGGGATATTGAGGAACTTAAGAGGAGTGTGTATATTAAGTTTACTATAACTCAGGGGTATAGGTTCACCAGAGCTGATGTAGTGGAGGAGGATGGTAGAGGTTTCAATCACTATCATGGAGATAGAACCTATGACTGCTGGGGTAATGTAACCCTTCCTGAAAGCTGGGATGGGAGGATACCTTCTCTTGTTAGACTAGCTCATACAATCCAGCTGTCCCTGATGACTATCAATAGGAATAGTCTACTACAGCATGAGCCTGATAATATGCCAAATATACAGGACTTG
>JAUXIH010000158.1 GCA_030621105.1 Dehalococcoidia bacterium
TGCTGGAAAATCTAACCAATTTCTCCCCCGCGGGACCGATGGCAGCTACTCTGCTAGCTTTATCTCCAAAAGCTTCTTTCAGCTTATCTTGTGTTTCAAGGGTGCCTTTTCCCCATACAAAACTGGCATCCTTGATTTGGACTTCTTCATTATGGAACTGAAGATAGACCGGATGTTCTGCTCTGCCGGTTATTACTATGCCATCATAACCAGTAAATTTAAGCTGAGAGCCAAAATCACCACCGGAAAGGCTCATCAGGATCGTTTGAGTTAGCGGTGATTTAGTAACGACACAAGGTTTTACACCGCAAGGAACCTGCCCGCCCACAAAGGGACTAGTAAAGAAGATGAGCCTGTTCTCAGGTGCAAGTGGGTCGACCCCAGGAGGGTTTTCATCGTAGAGTATTTTAGCGCCATAGCCCCGCCCCCCAAGAAATTTTTGGGCTATGGCATCATCCAAAGGTTGAGTTTGAATAGCTCCATCAGTTAAATCAACTCGCAGAATCTTCCCATTATAGCCACCTTTTATCATTGTCCATTACCTCCTCTATTGTCATTTTTTGAGACACCAAGATAGGTGCTCTTGACTTTCTCATTCTTCTCTAGCTCCTCGGGTGTTGACTCGTGTACTATTTCACCCTTACTTAATATATAGGTGTAGTCAGCCACTGTTAGCGCCATAGCAAGATTCTGCTCTACCAATAGCATAGAAAAGCCGCTCTCCTTAAGTTGGCTAATAACGTGGCTAACCTCTTTCACAACGATGGGAGCCAGACCTTCTGACGGTTCATCCAGCAAAAGTAAATCGGGGTTGGTCATTAGTGCCCGGCAGATGGTCAACATCTGCTGTTCGCCACCACTGAGGAGGGTACCTCTTAAATTAGCCCGCTCCTTTAGAATGGGAAAAAGGGAATACACCCTATCTAAAGACCAGGCTTCAGTTTCAGGCTTCCCCAGATTTCGCGCCGCCACGGTAAGGTTTTCCTGCACGCTTAGCGAGGGAAAGATGCGCCGCCCTTGTGGTACCAAGCCAATGCCCATCTGAGCAATCTGGTGGGGCTCAAGATTAGTGATGTCCTTCCCCTTAAAGCGTACCACACCACGGCGGGGAGGAGTAAAGCCAATGATCGAGCGAATAGTGGTTGTTTTGCCCATCCCATTACGACCGAGAAGAGCTACTACTGAATGCTCCCGAACATTTAGCGAAATACCGTGGAGAATGTAGCTTTCTCCATAATAAGTGTGAACATCAACTAGCTCCAGCATTTCCTGTGCCCTCCTCTATTCCCATGTAGATTTCCCTGACCCTTGGATTGGCTTGGATTTCCTCAGGCTTTCCGTCGGCTATAATCTCTCCATAATGGAGTACGATAATCCGGCTAGCCAGACCAAATACTAGGTCCATGTCATGGGCAACAATGGCTACAGTAATATCTGCCCCCAAGTTACGAATCATGTTGGTCATCTCTATACTCTCGTCGGCGGTTAACCCTGAACTGGGCTCGTCGAGTAATAACAGTTTTGCTTTAGAAGCAAGACTGAGACTAATTTCTAGCCTCCGCTGCTCTCCGTAACCTAGGGCTTGTACCAAGTCATCCCTTTTCTCCCACAAAGCCATTGCTGTTAGCAGTTCCTGAGCCTTAGCAAATATGTGCTTATAGGCAGTAATTGGATGAAATAGTTGGAAGCGGGATGGTTTGGTGCCTTGAATGGCCAACACATCATTATAAAGTACAGTAAGATTAGGGAAAAGGCTGGTTAATTGAAAGGAGCGACCCTGCCCAAGATGGGCACGGCGATATGTCGGCAAATCAGTGATATCCTGTCCGAGGAAGTATATCCGACCGGCGGTAACTTTTTCCTGTCCGTTAAGCAGGTTAAGTAGGGTGGTTTTCCCTGCGCCATTGGGTCCGATAATCGCTAGTCTTTCCCCAACTTCTACACTGAAGGAAACATCCTTTACCGCATGAACACCACCAAAGTCTCTGAATAATCCCTCAACCCTTAGTACTTCCATAGCTACCCCCCTACCCTTCCCCATAGAGCAACCAAGCGGCGGTAAATCCCGCCGCGAAGAAACATAACAGTGATAACAAAAATAAAGCCTAGCATTAATGGCCAACGCTCAGGGTTCCATAGGCTAAAAACGTATTCCGCACCTACTACAACTACAGCCCCAATGACTGGTCCAGCAAGGGTTCCAGCACCACCGAGGACTACACATAGTACTGCACATGTAGAAGTGAGTATACCAAGCTGGTAGGGCGTTATAAGCATATTCCAATGCGCGAATAACACACCGCTTATCCCAGCGAAGAAGCCAGCAATAATAAAGGCAATATATTTATAAAGCCAAGTATTGTAACCTAAGGCGCGCATCCGAGGTTCATCTTCACGAATGCCTTGTAGCGCATAACCGAAGGGAGAATGCACAACTCGATGTAGCAAGAAATAACAAATAATGAAAAAGACGAAAACAAAGTAATAAATAGAGGTAACACTGAAGGTAAACCCGTGGATGCCGAGGTTTGGAAGCAGCACCCTTATACCAAATGCCCCTCCAGTCATGTGAAACCACGACCAAGCAACACAAAAGAGCAACTGTCCCAGAGCGAGGGTAACCATTAAAAAGTATAGACCAGATACCCG
>JAUXIH010000133.1 GCA_030621105.1 Dehalococcoidia bacterium
CCCCTGGTTCCATAGGACAGTATCCAGCCGTTCTTGGTAGTGGCAATGCCGTCCAGTTTCTCGGCGAAGAATTCCACCATGTCCGTCCGTTCAAATTCTCCATGAACCAGCACATCTAATCCCAGTTCCTCCTGCTGTTGTATAAGTGAGGAGATGTTGTCCCTGATGAAGGACTGGTACTGTGATGTTATCTCGCCCCGGCGAAATTTGGCTCTCTCGCGACGCACCTCGGGGCCCTGGGGGAAGCTTCCTATGGTGGATGTGGGAAATAGCGGCAGATGCAGGGAGTCTTGCTGCTTCTGTACCCTCTGGGAGTAGGCAGGTGTCCTTATGAAATCGCTTGCGGTTAATTCGCTCATTCTGTCCCTGACGCCGGGGTTGATTCCGAGATTGCCGGCATCCTGGTTCCAGTTGTTGTTATTGCTCCCCTCGCAGGTGAGAGCTATCATTTGTAGTTCGTATAACCTCTCCTCGGCGAAGGCCATCTGGTTGAGCAGTCTCTGGTCCAGTGCCTCCCCCTTTATGGTTATAGGCAGATGGTACAATGGTGAGGCATTGGAGACGGCGATGTGCTTGGCATATTGTGATAGCTCCTGCACCATTTTTGCGGCGCTGCCGATGTTTGTTCTCCATACGTTTCTGCCATTTACGATGCCAGCGATGAGCGTTTTATCATCGGGGAATCCTGTCCTTTTAATACTATCCAGGTTGGCGCTGCCGTTTATCATGTCGAGGCCAATGGCGGCTACCGGCAACTGGTATAGTTCATCGAGGAAGTCCACCGAACCATAATAGGTAAACAGGTTGATGCGGCAACCCTGCGTGCCGAGCCTGTGATATATCTCCTTGATGGTGGTGATTTCCTCGGGGGATAGCTCCATGACGAATGCCGGCTCATCTATGTGCACCTTGCTGAAGCCAGATATCAGCTCCTGGTAGGCGCTGGCTATTGCCATGGCATAGCTGGAGAGCTTATCTTGTTCCATCCCCTTGGATAATTTCAGGAAGGTGAAGGGGCCTATTAAATAGGGTATGCCCTGTTGTTTATGCCTCTCCCAGGCTTCCATGGGCTTATTCCAGGCAGCATGTATGCTGGTGATTGCCGAAGAGTTGAGCTGGGGGACAAGATAGTGATAGTTGGTATTGAACCACTTGGTGAGCTCCAGTGCGTGGGCGCCATGACACAGCTCGAAGTATTGCTCCAGGTCCCTGGCATGGTGTATGTTCAGCATCAATGCGGTGTCCAGCATGTTGTCATATAGCGTCATCTCTCCCACGGGATAGCTATCGACATAGTTAGCGTAGGTGGCCAGTATGGATTGCTCCAGGCCGGTGATATCATCATGTAATTGCTGGGGTGAAGTCCCATTGTCCCAGAAACCCTCGATGATTTTTTTGTGTTCCCTATTTTTCCCAATTCGGGGAAAGCCATAAGCATAAGTGTTCATGGACTACTACTCCTTTGGTTTGCCACTCTCCAGATAGCTAATCTCTGAAGCCTCGGGGGACTGCAACGGGTTCCGCTAATTTTAGCCTAATGGTTATCTCCTGTAAACGTGCCTGGTTGTTGTGCCGGGGTACGACGAGCTTGATTGCTGCTGCAGGCATGAGGACTAATTTCTGGGGAAGAACGGTACCAATGGGTGATTCTTGTTGCTCGCCTTAAATGTTAGATTTAAAGCAAGTACCGAGGAGTGCTGGAGCAGCTAAATATGAAGGTAATTGAGCGCGAAGATCAGCCCAGTGAAGCTGAGTTGGTGCAGCGGCTGCGCGGTGGAGATACTGCCGCCCTGCATGAGCTATATAATGCCTACCGGGATAAGTTGTATTTCTTGATTTATGAACGTGTTGATGGAAATCGAGCTGTGGCCGATGATTTAGTTCAGGAGATCTTCCTTGTTGCCCTGGTGTCCCTGGATCAGTTTCGGGGGGAGAGTAGTCTCTACACCTGGCTGCGTAGTATAGCCTACCATAAGATAAGCGATTTTTACCGCCGTAAGTCCCTGGATTACAAGCATGGGGTGGTCGCAGGGGATGTTTCTGCTTATGGTGGTGAAATCGATGTCGGAGACACGGCGCATGACAAGCTTGAGGTGGCGGAGTCACGTGTCTTCATGAGGCGAGCTTTGGAGGGATTGCCACTTCACTATCGCCGGGTTCTGGTGCTGAAATACGTGGAGCGCATGCCGGTATCGCGGATAAGCCAGATTATGGGGAAGTCGGCCAAGTCAATTGAGGGGTTGTTGTCCCGGGCAAGGAGATCCCTGCGCGGCAGCCTGACAGAGAACGCTTAGCCTCTCTTGTCTGAGGGGCACGTAGCATCGTGATTCAAAACTGGTATCAGGATTAGCTAGCTTTATGAGGTTACCAGGGCTACCGCAGCTGCAGCATTGATTATCCCCTCGCCTGTGCCATTTATTCCGATTGCTGAACAGCTATTTTCTATTGCCTGTCTTACCTCATCGTTGATGGCCCCGTTGTTGTTGGTATCCTCGGTTATACTGTATAGCAGGGCGGCGACGCCGGAGACATGAGCTGCTGCCGGGGAAGTGCCGCTCTTGTATCCATACTTTCCCTGGGGCAACTGGGAATAGATTTTGTCACCGGGGGCGGAGACATCTACCCATCTGCCGTGGTTTGATAGCAAGGCCAGGGAGTTATTCTCATTGACGGCAGCCACGGCAATGCAGCTGGTATAGTAAGCGGGGTAAGTCAGGGCTGATGTTCCCTGGTTGCCTGCCGCGGCAATAATGGCGACACCGTTTTGCCAGGCATATTTAATTGCCTGTTGCATCTGGGTTGAGGGCTTGGTGCACAGACTGAGGTTTATGATATCGGCCCCATGATCTGTTGCCCATATAATGCCCTGTGCTACCCATTGCGCCTGACATCTGCCGGCATCATCGGCTATCTTGATGCTCATTAGCTGACATTGTGGAGCGATAGCGACAATGGTTCCCGCCATATGTGTTCCGTGTCCATGAAGGTCGTCGTCTGTCGGGCTATCACTAAAATTGATCCTGGCTATTACCTTCTGTGCCAGGGAGGTGCTCTCCTTGTCGATGCCTGTGTCGAGGACAGCAACGATGACATCCTGGCTGCTCTGGGAGATTTGCCATGCCTGCGGAGCATGTATGTAGTTGACTCCCCATCTCTGGGCAGCATAGCTGGCATGGGGAGCA